>JBASJP010000105.1:0-9299 GCA_049655345.1 Moraxellaceae bacterium | reverse complement strand
CAATACCGTTGAGCCGGCAAGGTAGATCAAACCGCTCATGCCTGTCAGGTAAGGAAGCAACGCAATCACAAACAGAATCACGGTGTAGAGAAGCACCGCCGTCTTGGTGAACTCCAGACCATGCGTTACCGGCAACATGGGGATGTCTGCCTTGGCATACTCATCACGGCGATGAATGGCCAGCGCCCAGAAATGCGGAGGCGTCCAGGCAAAGATGATCAGCACCAGCAGCAAGGCATGTGGATGCACCTCGCCAGTGACTGCCGTCCAGCCCAGCAGCGGCGGAATGGCGCCCGCGAGGCCGCCAATCACAATATTCTGTGGGGTCGCGCGCTTCAGCCACAGGGTATAGATGAAGGCATAACCGATAATGCCGAAAAAGGTCAGCACTGCCGTCAGGCGATTGATGAAGACATCCAGGATAACCAGGGATGCAAGCCCAAGCACCGCGGCAAACACCAGTGCCGCCCGTGTATTGACCCTGCCCTGAACCAGCGGACGCTTGTGGGTACGCGCCATGATGGCATCAATGCGCTGGTCCATGATCTGGTTGATCACGGCAGACGCCATCATCGCCAGAGCCATGCCCAGAGAGCCCAGAATCAGCACGCGCCATGGCACCATGCCTGGTGTTGCCAGGAACATTCCGATGACCGCTGTGACCATGAGCAGGGCAACCACACCAGGTTTGGTGAGCTCCCAATAGGCACGCCACAGTGGCGGAACCGGCTTCTCGACAGCATCTGTCGTCATGACTTTGTTTCCTGTCCGAGACTGTAGACCAGCGTGACTAGCACCTGCAGTAACAGCAGGGCAACGACATTATGTGCGACCGCCACAGCCAGCGGCAGATTGAAGATCACATTGGAAATACCCAGCACGACCTGAAGCAGCAGCCCTGCACCCAGAAACAGGGCAAAGCGACGATAACGTGCGCCACCCGCACGGAACCAGAGCAGCAAGGTCATGACCGCCAACAAGGCCGCCGTGGTCCATGCACCAATGCGGTGTGCCACATGAATAGTGATTTTCTCATCCGGCGCCAGATGCGGGGCAAACTCATACGATGTGCCGGCATAGATATGAATGGCAAAGGCATCACGCACGTCCAGCATCTGCATCCAGCCATCCTGACAAACCGGCAATGCCGTGCAAACCGTGGCGGCGTAGTTGGACGCTGTCCACCCTCCCAGTGCAATTTGCAGCACCAGCACGAACAAAGACAGGACAGCCAGTGGGCGTAAGGCAGCAGCAGCCACATTACCAGACGACCTCAGGAACGGTGACAAACGTACCACCAGCAGAAAAATGGTCGTGAACGTGGCAAAACCGAACAACAGGTGCCCGGTGACCACAGGCGGAAAAAGCTTCATGGTCACGGTCCAGGCACCAAAGGCTCCTTGCAGACAAACCATGAACAGCAGGAATACGGCATGCCTGACAGGAATATCCTTTTCGCGGCGGGCGGCCCACAAGGCGATACCCGCCATGAGAATGCACAAAAGACCGATGGTCTTGGCAAAGTGCCGATGAATCATTTCCGGCCAGGCTTTCTCCGCAGAAAAAGGGCTATCGGGATACAGGGCCTGGCCCTGCTCGATTGCCTGCGGCGACAGCGGCACCGTAATTGAGCCATAACAGGTAGGCCAGTCCGGGCACCCAAGCCCTGCGTCCTCAAGGCGGGTCCATGCACCAAGCGCCACTACGGTTGCGGTGATCAACACACTGATGACCGCCAGTCTCGTCAGCCAGAGACGTGAAGTTGAAATCGGGTTAGCCAATTCGGGATGCCTTCAGCAGTTTTTTGAGGTCATTGAGAACATCCTCGGCCTTGACGACCGATGTCTTCTCGTCCACTTCCGGACCATAAGTCAGCATGAGCCAGCCCATTGGATCCATGACAAACAGGTTACCCGCACTCGCCCCATTCGCCAGCACATTGGCCAGTGCCTGATCAATATCGCCGGCAGCCGCCTCCACGCGCGCAAAATCAGCAAACTCCTTGCCAAGCAACGCTTCGGCTTCAGGCGCAAGCGCAGATGTCAGCACGATCAGCGGCTTTACACGCTCTGATTCCTTGCCCAGCGCCTTGCGAATCTGACGCATCTGGAACAGCCGGTTGCGGCAAGCCTGCCCGCACTGTTCAGGCATTACATACAGCAGCCACCAGTTGGCTTTCACAAAGTCGGCAGTGACTGCCGTACCATCCTGACCCCGTGCCTTGAACCCGGCAAACGCAGCCGGCGGATCAATCAGCTGCCCGTTATTGGTCTTGCCACCCTGATACCAGCCAAGCTTGTATGCCAGATCACCCACTACAAACGGCACCACAAAAGTTGCCAGCAACAGCAACAGCAGCAAACGGTTTTTCTTCACCTGGGCAGGCGATACCGGTACTTGATCATTCATGTTTCAGGGTCACCATTCTTTCGCAAATTCACTACCAGCAACACCACCAGTACGGCCAGTGCCAGACTGAACCACTGAAAGGCATAGGCCTGGTGCTTCTCCGGCACCATGCCAAGGCGCGCAGCCGGCGCCCACTCTCGCACAAAGCCATCCGGAGCCGTAGCGTCCAGCCTTACTACAAAGGGCTGCAATTCTACCCCAAGCGCCGCCGAGAGTTCCGGAATATCAAGGCGGGAGACACGCACAGGCTTGCGTGTGTAATCCGGCTTGCCCACCGTGAAGAACTCCGAAGGGTATGCCACGGTCCCGCCTACCTGCTGCGAGCTGGCCGCAGCTACTTCCGGCAACTGCTGCACATCCTGGCCAACCGGCACCCATCCACGATTGACGAGCACCCCTGCACGACCACTGTCCGGCTGAAACACGGTATACACATGAAAGCCGGCCTGCGGCCCCCGCATCTGGTTTTCCAGAAATACCTGCCGGCCATTGTCCCAATGCCCGGACACCACAACCTTGCGGTCCTCTATGTCCTGCAATGCCAGCAATGCCTCCAGAGGCAAGGCCGGCGACTGGATACGCGCCTCATAACGACTGGTCATCAGCGCCTTCTCATCCGCCCGACCCAGCTGCCACATGCCCAGCCGGCAAAAGAACAGGATGCCCACCAACGCCAGCAGCAACGCCCACACAGGTGGGGACCATACCCTGGCACCAAGAGCCACACGCAATTCCTTCGTGAGCAAGCCCGCCATCATTTACACTCCCGGGTCTGTTCAATCATTGGTGAAGGCCATGTGGATCAAGATTATCGTCGTACTCGCCATGCTGGCGGTGCTGTTCAACCTGTTCAAGGCACTCTCGCATCTGGTGCGAGGCGACAAGACCGATTCCGAAAAAGTCCTCAAATCCCTGATCTGGCGGCTGGTATTCACCATCGCTTTACTCGTGGGCCTGTACGCAGCCTCGTATTTCGGCCTGATCGCACCTCACGGCCTGCCTCAGGTTGCTCCACCCGCCGCGCCAGCACCCTGAACCCCGGTATTGGCCGCATGCAAAAAAGCCCGGATAACCGGGCTTTTTTGTGCATCCTGCACCAGCAAGTAATCAGAACCAGTAGACCACCAGGAACAGGAACAGCCAGACCACATCCACAAAATGCCAGTACCAGGCAGCGGCTTCAAAGGCAAAGTGATTGTCGGCAGTAAAGTGCCCCTTGGCGGAACGCACCAGCATGACAATCAGCATGATCGTACCGATGGTTACGTGCATGCCATGAAAACCGGTCAGCATGAAGAACGTCGAACCATAAATACCGGACTTCAGGGTCAGGCCCATCTCGGTGTAGGCATGAATGTATTCTTCCACCTGCAGGCCAAGGAAGATGATGCCCAGAACGCATGTCACCGCCAGGAACTTGAGCAGACGGGCACGATTACCAATCAGCAGGGCATGGTGAGCCACTGTCAGCGTCACGGAAGATGTCACCAGCAGAAGGGTGTTGATGAAGGGCAGGCCCCACGGGCTCATGGCTTCAGTCGTCATGCCGGCAGGCGTTTTCACCAGAGGCCACATGGCCTGAAACTCTGGCCAAAGCACTTCATGGGTCATCATGCCACGCTCGCCCTCTCCACCCAGCCATGGCACTACCAGCCAGCGGGCATAGAACATCGCACCGAAAAAGGCAGCGAAGAACATGACTTCGGAAAAGATGAACCAGGTCATGCCCTGACGATAGGAGCGATCCATCTGCGCCGAATTCATGTTGGACATGGATTCACGCGCGGTGTCACGGAACCACACGAACATCAGGGCCAAAACTCCGATGAGACCGATCGGAAGCAGGAAGTTGAGCGTTCCCTTGTTACCCAGTCCTCTGGAAAGATCCGTCACACCATGGCTCTGGATAAAATTGGCGGCACCCAGAACCAGAATGAACAGGATGAAGGAGCCGAGGAAAGGCCATGGGCTTGATGCCGGCACATAGTAGCTGGTCGGCTTCTGGCCGGGTGCCACGGGACTGTGATTTGCAGACATTCGTGTGTCTCCCTTTCATGCAGGCTCAGCGGGATGCTGCTTTGGCCTGCTCTGTGATGTTGTAGAATTTATAAGAAAGCGTGACTGTCCTGATGTGCTTCGGAAGTGCCGGATCGACATAGAAAATCATCGGCATGGCCTTCTCTGCACCTCCCTCCAGACGCTGCTCCGCAAAACAGAAGCACTCCGTCTTCTTGAAATACTGCGCCGCTTCATTGGGCGAAATGGACGGGATAGCACGTCCCGTAATCGCACCGCTGTCGCGGTTTTTCACAAAAAACATCGTTTTTGTGATTTCGCCCGGGTGAACCTCCACCGCAGGCTTTTCATACCGGAAATTCCAGGGCAGCGCCTTGTCGGTATCAACAAGGAACTCCACTGTCACTGTTCGTGCCATATCAGTAGCAACCGGAGCTGCTGCCGCCTGGCTCGATGTCTTGCCATTGAGGCCCGTAATCTCGCAAAAGGCATCATACAGCGGCGGCATCACGAACACGGCAAACACAAACATGCCAACAACCATCAAACCCAGTCTTATCAGAAGACGACGGTTTTTTTCGGTAGTGCTGTCAGTAGTACTCATACCGCTTTCGTGACTCTCGCTGCTCATCAACAACTCGACATTGCACAGTGGAGCATCCCTGCTCTCGTCACACTACGTCTTACTTCACAACCGGGGGCACTTCAAAGGTGTGGTACGGAGCCGGACTAGGCACGGTCCATTCCAGACCTTCAGCACCTTCCCACGGATTGGCCTCTGCCTTCGGACCCTTCTTCGCCGTCAGCAGGATAGCCACGAAGAACAGCTGCGACAGGCCAAACCAGAAGCCACCGATAGAGATCCAGAAGTTGAGGTCGGCAAACTGCTGCGAATAGTCCGCATATCGACGCGGCATACCGGCCAGACCCACAAAGTGCATCGGGAAAAACAACAGGTTCACCGACAGCAGGGAGTTCCAGAAATGCAGCTTGGCCAGCGTGTCGTTGTACATGTGACCGGTCCACTTGGGCAGCCAGTAGTAGGCACCGCCGAAAATGGCAAACAGGGCGCCAGACACCAGCACATAGTGGAAATGCGCAACCACGAAGTAGGCATCCTGATACTGGTAATCGGCTGGCGTGATGGCGAGCATCAGGCCGGAGAACCCGCCGATGGTGAACAGCACCACGAAGGCAATCGAGAACAGCATTGGCACTTCAAATGTCATGGCACCACGCCACATCGTCGCCACCCAGTTGAACACCTTCACACCGGTCGGCACGGAAATCAGCATGGTCATGTACATGTAGAACAGCGAACCCGCCAATGGCAGACCCGTAGTGAACATGTGATGCGCCCACACCACGAACGACAGCAGCGCAATGGATGCCGTTGCATACACCATGGAGGCGTAGCCAAAGAGCGGCTTGCGGGCAAACGTCGGGATGATGGCAGACACGATGCCGAATGACGGCAGGATCATGATGTACACCTCGGGGTGCCCGAAGAACCAGAAGATATGCTGGAACATCACGGGATCACCGCCACCGGCAGCATTGAAGAAGCTGGTACCGAAGTGACGATCCGTCAGCATCATGGTCACAACACCGGCAAGAACCGGCATCACGGCAATCAGGAGGAATGCGGTGATAAGCCAGGTCCACACGAACAGAGGCATCTTCATCATGGTCATGCCGGGAGCGCGAAGATTGAAAATCGTCACGACCACGTTGATGGCACCCAGAATGGACGAAATACCCATGAGGTGAACGGAGAAGATGAAAAGATCGGTGCTTGGTGGACCATATGTAGTCGACAGCGGCGCGTAGAACGTCCAGCCGAAGTTTGGAGCCGGCCCCATTCCCAGAATCGACATGACAATGGATGCAATCAGCAGGCTGAACGCAAACGGCAGCAACCAGAAGCTGAACAGGTTCAGACGCGGCAGGGCCATGTCCGGTGCACCGATCATCATTGGCACCATCCAGTTAGCAAAGCCCGTGAAGGCCGGCATGATGGCGCCGAACACCATGATGAGGCCGTGTACGGTCGTCATCTGGTTGAAGAAATCTGGCTGTACCAGTTGCAGGCCCGGATACATGAGCTCGGCACGAATCACCATGGCAGCAGAACCGCCGCACAGCAACATGACGAATGCAAAGATCAGGTACAGCGAACCGATGTCCTTGTGATTGGACGTAGTGAACATGCGCTTCCAGAACGGCGCCAGTTCATGATGGTGATGATCGTGATGATCATGGGAAGCAGCGTGACTCATTTTTATTCTCTCCCCTTATTACTTGGCCACAACATCGGACGGCTGCACGAGGTCGCCCGTGCTGTTGCCCCATGTGTTACGTGTATAGGTGATGACGGCGGCCATTTCCTTCGGAGTCAGCACACCCTTCCATGCCGGCATGGCGTTCTTGCCGTTGTTCAGGATATCGATCTGGGCAGCAAGCTGATCCTTCACGGATGCAATCTTGGAGCCCTTGAGGGCAGGGAACATCGGCGGCAGGCCGACACCAGTCACCTGATGGCAGGCGGCGCACTTGCCGTTGTAAACCTCTTCACCAATCTTGCTGGCTTCGGCGATATCAGCAAACTTGTAGTCAGCCGAGCTGGCAGCTGCCTTGGCTTCTTCCTCGGCCTTGACCTTGGCGTCAACCAGCCACTTGTCAAAGTCAGCCTGGGACTTGGCCTCTACCACAATCGGCATGAACGCATGGTCCTTGCCGCAGAGTTCGGCGCAGCGACCTCGGTAAAAGCCTTCCTTGCCAACCGGGACATTGGTCCAGACTTCATTGATAAAGCCAGGAATGGCATCTTTCTTGACGGCAAAATCAGGCACCCACCAGGCGTGAATCACGTCATCCGATGTCACCAGAAAGCGAACCTTCTTGCCGGTAGGAATCACCAGTGGCTTGTCCACTTCCAGCAGGTAGTTGGGGTGCTTGGTGAAATCCGGTGTATTGGCCGAACTGAAGCCCTTGCCCTGGCGCTCGTACTGGTCACGCGGAGTGGACAGGATGGAGAGGAAACTGAGCCCCACATCCTTCTGCTCGCCGTAAGACAGGTACTCGTAGTGCCACTTCCATTGCGAACCGGTCACACGCACGGTGATATCGGCCTCGCTGGAGTCATTCATGGCGATCAGTACACGGGTTGCCGGCACAGCCATGACGATAAGGATAATGAACGGGACAATGGTCCAGATCACTTCCACCAGCGTGCTTTCATGGAAGTCGGCAGGCTTGACACCCTTGGACTTGCGATGCTTGAAAATCGAGTAAAACATCATCCCGAACACGCCTACACCAATAGCAATACAGATGTAGAGCATGAAACGATGAAGCTCGAAGACTTGCTGGCTTATCTCCGTGACACCTGGCGTCATGTCGAGCTGGGTGGCGAAGGCAGAGGACGCCATGAGCATGGCAAACAGCGCCGTGCCAGAGCGAAAGATATGAGTTGACCGCATGCACCTACTCCCGTTGTGCAGGATGAGTCCGCAACGTGGCAGACTCTTTCTTGTTCTGAAACCGCGGCCCCTGGGTAAAAAGGCCGGCCGGTGTACCCCGGTGCCCGGACAGCAATGACAACAACCGGACCACGCCCCCGTGGAACAGCCATTGCCACCAGCAATCAGGTTTTATCAGCATCAGCGCGACCGATTGGACACAACGAAGGCAAAAAAACACCCCAACCGTTTCACAACCAAAAGACACACTTCTGCCAGCGAACGTAATGTATTGAGAGCGCACCATGATGTCCATACGTACGGGGCAGTTTCAGGGTATTTTTTGCCTGAAAAAATGATCTGGACCGCCGGAGCATGCAATTGGCTACGTCATTTGGAGAACGGCAGGTGAGCGCCCGCCCGCCTCTGCAGACAGCGAAAGTGATGGGCAGACAGGATGAAGCAGAATCAGAGCGGGAAGGGCTCAGTCGGACTCAACCAGCAGACGCCTGACATCCGCCAGGTCGGTCTGTGCCCGATTGAGATAGTTGGCCATGACCAGAGAGTGATTGGCGAAGAGCCCGAAACCGGAGCCATTAAGCACTACGGGACTCCAGAGCGTCTGCTGCGTGGCCTCAAGCTCATGAATGGCCGCACGCAGACTGAGCAATGCCTGCCGACGCCCCAGCTCCGGCCCGAACTCCACCTCTACCGCCTTGAGAAGATGCAGCAGCGCCCAGGCATTGCCACGAGCCTCATAGAAGACATCATCTATATCCAGCCAGCCGGTTTTAGCCAGATGAGGCACCCTGGCAGAGTCAGCAACCGGCAAGACAGTGGCATGATCCGGGAGCGCCGCATTTAGACGCGTTGAAAGCAGCCCCAGTCCGGCATCCACATCGACCAGCCACCGGTGCAGATAGGCTTCGCGAGCATAGAAACCGGCCTCACCCTTGCCCAGACGCAGCCCGTAAGACTCCAGAGCCTCACTACCGCGCACCAGCTCCCGTTCAGCGACAGGAAAAAGCCAGCTTTCCGGCTTTACATTAAAGGCCGACTCGGCAACCGCCAGGTCCTGATCCTCTATGAATTGTGCATGCGAAAGACTCATGTCCCGGTGCAGGGTCCTCGTCATGTCCCGCACTTGATGAAGGACACCCAGCTCCCATGCAGGGAGATTATCGAGAAGCAACCCGGGAGGAAAAAGATCATTACGAAGATAGCCACCAGGCTTGTCATGCAGGGCAGAGCTCACCTGCGCAAGCGCCCGGGCCAGAACCAGGCCCCGCTTGCCCGACTCGCTCGCGGCAATCGGCATCACATCCGGCTCACGCGACCAGTACCAGCCCAGCCCGGACAGAAAGACCATGAACAGGAAGAGGGAAACCGTCAGAAGCGGCGCCACATCCCATG
>JBASJP010000104.1:0-3630 GCA_049655345.1 Moraxellaceae bacterium | reverse complement strand
TGAGCGGGCACCTGGCCAGCGCAAGCACCACAGCAAGCGCACCTTGCTGATTCCCCTGATCATGGCCTCCATGGCGGGCGGACTGTTTGCCCTGTGGGCGACCGGCATGCTGGACTTCGCCACCATGAAGGCCCATCACGACCAGTTGGCCGTTCTGGTCGACACGTGGCCCACCGCCGCCGTCATCACGTTTTTTCTCGGCTTTGTGATTGCAACCAGTCTGTCCTTTCCCGTTGCCACCGTCCTGTCATTGCTGGCTGGCTCTCTGTTCGGGTTCGTCGAGGCTGTCTTGCTGGTGTCATTTGCCAGCACCACCGGCGCTACCCTTGCCATGCTGCTGTCGCGCTATGTCCTGCGCGACATGGTCGAAAAACGCTGGCCCAGGCTTGTCGCCAGCACCAATCGCAAGATGGCACGCGACGACGTGTTCTACCTGTTGTCCCTGCGACTGGCACCGACCCCGCCGTTTTTTCTGGTGAACCTGCTGATGGGCCTTACCCGCATCCCGGCAGGCCGCTTCTTTCTGGTGAGCCAGATCGGCATGCTGCCGATTGATCTGGTGTTTGTGAATGCGGGCCGGGCACTGGCATCGGTCAGCTCTCCCGCAGATGTCCTGAGCGACGACATCCTGTTTGCCCTGCTGATGGCCAGTCTGCTGCCATTGCTGTTGCGCTACCTGCTGCGGCATCGCACGCCGCGCTGAATCACCACCATGAAAAAGCCCCGCAACAGGCGGGGCTTTTTCATGCAGGAAATCCGGCGGCAACGATCAGAACACCCCGGCCGTCAGCGGCAGGCCCTTCTGCAGCCCCCATCCATCCGACTTGAGTGCGGTTGCCTGCTCTATCCTGCCCTTGAGCAGCGTAAGGACGTAATAGACCTCCTTGCCCAGGCACACCTCATAGATCAGGGTGTAGTCACCCGCCTCCACATCCAGGCTGACCGAATACTCTTCGGCAGGCGAGAACAGGGTCAGCTCGGCAGGGTCGATGATCTCGAACGGCATCTGTACCGTGCGCTGGGCACTCTTGCTGGGCAGGAACTTCTCTGCCGTGCGCACCACCACATCTGCACCAAACTCCTCGTCCGACAGCGGGTCCAGCAGGACTAGACCCGGCAGCAGCAGCACACCCTGGGCACGGTTACCCTCACCCCACACCACCTCGTCTTCCCCCGCCGGCACGGACCTCAGTCCGAACGAGCTGTGGGTGATTTCCAGATCAAGTTTGCACTGCATGGTGTTGATGGCTCCAGATGGGCAGAAGGGACGCTGTTGTCAGGGCGGCAAGTCTAAATGATCATGCCCACCGCCTGCCCCCTTATTTTCGCCGCCTGTTTTGCCTGCAAACCCTGTTTCGGGGCCGTCTTTCAGGCAATCCGGGGTGCCTTTGGCAAATTGCAGAGACAATGTTGCTTGACATAGCCCCAATACCTGTCAGTATGGCCCTCGCATGCCGCACAGGCAGAAATGATTCTTGTCAGTTCTAGCTCTCGCCAGTACTCCAGTTCTTAATTTCACCTGTTCAGTTTTCATGCATTCCTCTCTGTTTAATAGGTGTTAAAGAAATGGCTACTGGTACAGTTAAGTGGTTCAACGATGCAAAGGGTTTCGGCTTCATTACTCAGGATGACGGTGGCGAAGACCTGTTTGCCCACTTCTCCGAAATCAAGGCCGACGGCTTCCGTTCGCTCGCAGAAGGCCAGAAGGTCTCCTTCGACGTGACCATGGGTCAGAAGGGCAAGCAGGCTGCTAACATCAAGCCCCTCTAAGGCTGATTAGCAATCTGTAGAAAAAACCCGGCATTGCCGGGTTTTTTTATGGGCGCAAGAAACACCCTGAATGCACAGCATCCTCATTGCTTGCACACTACAGCAGCAGATTGAGCACCGTCTGGGTAAGGCCGCTGCTGATGTCAAAACGCTTGCCGCCCAGAAACCGGTTGAGCGCATTGCCAATCCACTCCCGCTCACAGCGAAAGTGCACCACCACAAACGCATCCGGCTCCACGCGATAGTCCACCTTCAGCCACAGCGGTGCTGCTTCGCCCTTCAGCTGCACCAGCATTGTCGCCATGTTTGATTTCGGCTCGACCTCAACCTCAATGACCTCACCGAAGTCTTCAAAGTACTTGTTGAGGTACATCTTGGCACCCATGGAACGGATGGCGTCCAGCGGCATCGGGACTCTCGCAGTCACTAGTAGTAAAGACTGACGATAACGGACTACCTGCATCTTGTCTCCCTGCAAGGCCCATTGATAACAGCATATCTCCGGCAATTGCTGCCGACCCGCGTCCTTATGTGTGATGGATCGCTCCGCTTGTGTCCGCAGGATTGTCATGACGGCGACTTATGATCAGAGCCCTCAGGACACCCCGACAACAACAAGACAGGTGATGCCCATGCCCTCATTCATCAGACAGCTGCTGACCACACTGCTGCTTGCCCTGCCCACAGGCGCGGCGATGGCGCTGCCCGCTCCCGCCGATTACCTGGCCACCCTGCAGTTTGACGGCAAGGACTGGTTTGACTCCGGCGAACAGAATTTTCCGCAGCCTTACCGCTTCACGCCCTATGACAACGATGTCGAGCACAACAAGGAAAACCTGGTGCGCTTCAAGATCGGCACGGGCGTGACCGGCACTGGCTCCACCGGCTGGGCCAACCGTGGCCCCAACGACCAGCGTCCGGCCGTGTATTTTCATCACGTGAACAGTGGCGGCTATGACGTCTACCAGTACTGGCTGTATTACGCCGACAACGACTGGCTGAACGATCACGAACATGACTGGGAAAAGTATTTCGTCTACTTCCAGAATGGACTGCCCACACACGTACTGATCAGCCAGCACAATGGCCAGCAGATCGTCACGTGGTCGGCCATGCCCAAGGACAAGAACCGTCCGAAGATCGGCGTGGACGGTGGCGCCCATGCCATGAAGACCGGCAGCGAAGATGGCGTAAAAATCCGTTACAACGGCGAAGTCAGCAAGAACAACGGCCGACTGGATCAGGGCAGCGGCCAGACCATTCCGTGGGTCATTTACTCCAATGACATTTTTCCTGGCGTAACGCCTTACACGCAATTGCCGGATTATTTTTATTACGGCGATCCGGCGTACAGCACCAACTCCGCCGAATACGGTGACGTGCGTACCGCGCCATGGTTGCGCAGCGAGTGGAATACGCCGCCACTGCCATAAGCCCCGTAATGCTCATGAAAAAGCCCCGCAGTGCGGGGCTTTTTTGTTGGGTGCATACTGCAGGCTATTCGCTGTGCCGGAACAACGGCAAGCGTGTTTGCGCATAGGTATATTTGCCGATGAGCAGGCCATCACGAAAGCGGAACAGGTCCACGCCTTCCCAGTACGGTTTCTGGCCCATCACTACCGCGAGTGAACGCTGCAGCCAGCGCAGCGGTGCCACTGGCAACCCCGACGCCAGTCCATGCTCGCAACGCCAGCTCACTGCTGCCTGTTGTGTCGCCTCATCCACAATCAGCTTGTCACGGATAAACCGCAGCTGACCGAAGCGGCCGGCAAACTGCGCCGCAAAGGCCGCACGGATTTCCGCCTTGCCACGGCAGTGCTGGCCATCATACGTAATGTATTCCGCATCGTCGGCAAAAAA
>JBASJP010000103.1:0-1940 GCA_049655345.1 Moraxellaceae bacterium | reverse complement strand
GTGTATGGTCAGGAAGACGGCAGTCTGGTCGATGAAACCAGTCCGGCCCATCCCGTGACGGCCACCGCGCAGGTGCTGTTGCAGAGTGAACAAGCCGTGCGTGACTGTGCGTGGCCCGCCACCATCGTTCGCTGTTCCGGCCTCTATGGTCCGGGACGTATGCGCCTGTTGCGCTGGGTGGAAAGCGGTCGCCCGGTACAGGCCGAGCCGCCGCAGTGGACCAATCGCCTGCATGTCGACGATGCTGCCGGCATCCTGGCGTTTCTGCTGGCGCGCGTGCTGGCGGGTGAGGCAGTGGATGCAACGTACATTGCCACCGACAGCATGCCGGTCGCGCAGCACGAGGTGCTGGACTGGCTGGCGGATGGCATGGGGCTGCCCCGGGTGGCGCGCGTGGCCAATCCCGGCGGCACGCGCAACAAGCGCTTGTCCAGCCAGCGCCTGCAGGATCTTGGCTATCGCTGGCAGTACCCCGACTACCGGGAAGGCTATCGCGGCATCATGGATGCCGCGCGTCAGGCATGAGTGCCGGGCTTCAGCCCAGCAACTCCATCACGCCGTCCATTTCCACCAGTGCACCACGCGGCAACGAAGCCACGCCCACCGCCGCACGGGCCGGGTAGGGCGCAGTGAAGTACTTCGCCATGGTTTCGTTGACCAGTGCAAAGTGCGCGAGATCCGTCAGGAAAATGTTCAGCTTGGCGATGTCCTGCAGGCTGCCACCGGCGGCGGTGCACACTGCCTGCAGGTTGTCGAAGACCTGCACCACCTGTGCCTCGATACCGTCCCTGAGCGTCATGCTGACCGGGTCCAGTGCAATCTGGCCCGAAAGATAAACCGTGTTGCCGACCTTCACGGCCTGCGAATAGGTGCCGATGGCGGCAGGGGCCTTGTCCGTGGAAATGATGGCGCGATTCATGGGCGTCTCCGCAAGAAATGTCAGCTAGCGCGCAAGCATAACCGCAAGCGCGCCGCCTGACACCGTGCTGGCGTTATTGCCTGGCAGGATTGGCCGCAGAAACGGGCCTAGAGAAACTGCACCAGATCGCCGTCGCGGCTGAAGGCCAGAAAATTGCCCACACCGCCGGTATGAATCGCCTGCACCATCATCTGCAATGGCTGGCTGGCCTCGTCACTGTTCGGGGTGACGCCGCCACGGCCCGACAGGCTGGCCACAAACACGATGTCCCAGTGCGCCCCGGTGCCTTTTGATTCCTCCACCAGTGCCTCGAACGACGGCACTTCCACCGGCAGCTTGTCCACCGTCATCACCGGCTTGAGCGCACCGCCATCGCCGGACTCAAAGCGCGCACGCTCCTCGTCACTGGCATCCTCGGGCAATTCGGCGCTGGTAAACACAAACAGCAGGCGCTGTGGTTCGTCCTGCTCGTGGGAGGCACTCAACAAATCCGCAAAACTGGTGATATTCACAACAACACATCCTCAATAAGCTGGCCGTCACGCTACCCCGTGCCTTCAGCCCCCGCAACCCCCGCAGCAACCACTGCGCTGGGCCAGTGCCTCCACGGCATAGCCGGCGGAAGCCAGTGCGGCCGCCACCTGGTCCGCTGCCGCCATGCTCTCCACGCGCACTTTTTGCGCCACGGCATCCACGCTTACCCATGCCAGACCATCCAGCGCCTTGATGGCGGCAATGACGCCATCCGGACCGGCACCCGCATTCAGGTTATCAACACGAAACATCATGACAGTAATCCTCTGCTGCCCGGCCATGCCGGAAGAATTCATGCGCGTCAGCGCCATGCAGGGAAAGGATAAAGCGTGCAGGAAGGACTGACCTTGACCAATGTCATGTCGCCAGCTTGAGTCCGATGATGCCGGCAATGATCAGACCGACACTGGCCATGCGTGCGGCGTTGGCGGGTTCGTTGAACAGCACGATGTCCAGTATCACCGTGCCCACGGCCCCAACGCCAACC
>JBASJP010000102.1:0-9927 GCA_049655345.1 Moraxellaceae bacterium | reverse complement strand
GCGCGGAAATCCGCGCCTTTTTTGTGGGGGTAGCCCTCAACCGGAGAAAAAGTTGAGGGTGTGCTGACCGTTGAACACCTCGACGTTGTCTGCGCCGAAGTTGAAGCCCTTCACAATGGCCACGATCTTGGCTTCCAGCTCCGGATTGTTCAGCTGGCTGGAGGCCACTGTACAACTGGTGACCGAGCCATCCGGTGCAATCGTCAGCTTGAGCGTGAGACTGCCCTGGATGTTCGGGTCGTCACGGAGTGCACGCTGGTGGGCATTGTTCAGACGGGCACCGTACTGGTCGAATATCTTGCGGATATCCTCGGCGGTACGACGCGACTTGCCGTCCTTGTTGACGGGGCGCACGCCTTCAGCACCCTTGATGCCGCTCTCCACCGTTTGCATCTTGCCGCCACCGGCCAGCATTCCCTTGCTGCCCTTGCCGCCAGCAACGCCGCCACCAAAGCCGGAGCTGACCTGGCCACTGCCGGCACCGTAGCCAGCAGAAGCAAGTGCGCCAGAGCCCGATCCGGCCCGGCTGGTCAGCATGGCCCGGCTGGTACCGGCCGCCTCGGTGTTGGTGATCAGCGCACCAGAAGGTGTGGGGAGATCGAACTCGTCACGCAGTGAGGCCAACTGGTCAAGGCCTGCATCCTGGAGTGCCTTGGATGCCTTTGCCCGGGCCTGTTCAACTTCCACCGGCTTGGCAACGACGGGCTTGTCCGTTTTTTCCTCAAGCTTCGGAGCTTCCTCTTCCTTCTTCGGCTCCTCCTTGGGTTTTGGCGGAGGAGGGGGGGGCAGTTCTATCTTGCGCTCGACAACACGGGCAATGCGTTCAGGCATTGCTTCGGCGGCCGCGCGGTCCTCTTTTGGAACCTTGACGAACAGGATGATGATGCTGAGCAGGAGGGCCAGAATCAGCATGAGAATGGTGATGGCCTTGCGACGCCTGTCATCCGATGGCAGGTTGTCCCAGGGCAGCATCCCCTCAAGAGTCATCATGGGCTGGGTCATTTCTTTGCCCCTCCCTTGATGACGCCGAAGGAGATTTTCGAGTAGTCGTTGGCACTCAGTGTTGCCATGACCTTTCGCAATGCCTTGTAGGAAACATCCTTGTCAGCGAGGATCGTGACCTCACGCTCCGGAATGCCTTCGGCATTGAGTACCGGTGCTGTCTTGGCTGAGCGGTATTGCAGCTCAACTGCCAGTGCAGGAATCATGGGGGTATCGGTTGCCAGTGCTTCGGCCACGCTTGTCACCTTCATGTCCTGAACCAGAATGTCAGCCTTGGTAACCATGACGACCAGATTCTGCTTGGGCGCTTTCTCCGCGAGCGAGGTGGGTAGCTGCAGGGTATCGGTTGGTGGCAGCTTTGCCGGATTCTCCGAGTTGACCAGAAGAAAGAACACCAGAATGGTGAAAATATCCATCAGTGAGGTCAGGCTGAGCGCCGCCTGCGGCTGATGCCTCCTGGAGCGACGTTCGATGCGCAAGGCACGTGCATTCTTCTTTTTCATCATGCACCTCCCTTGTTCGGATCTGTCGGGGCATCACCAATGCCGACCTCAGGGAAGAGGGCGTACTTGGTCGGTTTGCCATTCACCTCACTCTGGATGATGCGCACGGCATCCATGGTGTGAATCAGGTTGTCATAAGACGTTTCCTGCTCCAGAAGGATCGTGGCTTCATTCACGGTGGGGTGCTGGGTTTTTACTTCCCGCAGGTAGTCATTCAGGGCCTTGAAATCATGACCCTCTGTTGCCTTGGGAATGATTTTCAGCGGGCCGGTCTGACGATCCGCCACCACAAAGCGGTCACCGTACACCATGACCTCCAGGACCAGCGGTTTCTTTGGTTCATTGCCGGCCGCACCCCCGCCGTCCTTCGGCAGGGAAACCTGCAGAACAGCAACCTGGGTGAAGACGGCATTCAGCAGCAAAAACGGAATCAGGATCACCATCAGGTTCATGAATGAGGTGATATTCAGTTCCGCATCCGTGCTGCGCCTTTTGCGCGAGCTCATTCTCGGCTCCTCTTAATGCTGGTTCAGGGCCGATTTATTCAGGTTTGGTGACGCTGAGCTGACGCAGCACATTGAGGAACTTGATCGAAGCCATCTCCAGGCTTTCCACGACGGAGTTGGTCTTGTTCTGCAGGAAGGAGAATGCCAGCAGCAGGGGAATGGCAACCACCAGGCCGAACAGTGTCGTGTTCATGGCAACGGAAATCGAGCTGGAGAGCAGGTCGCCCTTGATGGCCGGATCCGCATTGGCAACGGCATCGAAAGCGGAGATCAGGCCCTGCACTGTGCCGGTCAGGCCGAGAAGGGTGGCAATGTTGGCAAAAGTGGCAACGTAGGATGTGCGGGCCTCAAGGCGAGGCATGACTTCCATCAGTCCTTCTTCCATGGCGGTTTCCACATCTTCCACCCGGCGTGCGCTCAGGCCGCGGGTCAGGCCATTGGTCAGGATGCGGGCAATGGCGGCATCGTTATCCTTCACCTTGTCCAGGGCAGGCTTGAGCTGGCCCTTGGACAGAAGCGGGAATACATCATTCCAGACTGCCTTGTTGCTGCTGACGACCTTGGTCAGGTAGAGGGCACGTTCAATAACGATGCCCATGCCCAGAAAAAGGACGAGCAGGATGGGGTACATGAAAAAGCCGCCTTCCTGAATGAACTTGATGACCGACATTGCTTGAAACTCCTATCACAAAACCAAGGTTGTAAGTGTTATGTCAGAGTGATGCTGCCTTGGATAGCATCAGCCCTGCTTGTACCAAAAAATTTTCAGCGTTGCTCGGTGTTACGATGAAACTCGATTTCACGCAAAAGGATATCCCGGTCCAGCGGCTGCAGGGTTTCTCGCAGGATGGACGTGCCCACTTCCTTTTTCTGGGCCGGGCTTGTCTTGTCTTTCCAGGGCACGATGTTGAAAACTCCCGGGGCTTCCTTGCTGCCGATCACATCAGACTGGGTGGCCTCGGATGACGGGCTGCTACCAGTTGTTGCGGTTGCCGCCGCGTCAGTCTTTTGTGGTGCTTTCTGCGTTGTTGCCGCAACAGCAGGCTCTGCCAACAGCAGGGCCATGCATGTGAGGAAAAGAATATTTTGTCTGTTCATGTTCAGGCTCCGTCAGCGGTTGCTGGCGCGACAGCGGGGGCATCGGCACCTTCTGCCATCGGCTCTTCGACAGGCTCTGGCGCGCGTGGTGCAGGCGGCGGTGCCTTGTATACACCAGTACGTTTCTGCAGGTCGACAATCCAGTTGGCAACGGCTGGATCCGGTTTGCTTTGCAGTGCCTGATAGCGCTCGTAGTGAGTCAGTGCCAGCGGCAGATCCTGCAGGTAAAGATCTGCCAGCACGCCGAAGTTGAAGTGGGCCTTGGCATAGTTCGGATCAATACCGAGAGCAGTTTCGTAGGCACTCCGTGCATCTGCAAATTTTCCCTGCTCGCGCAAGGTGATGCCCAGCAGGTTATGTGCATACGGGTTGCGGGCATTGATCACAAGTGCCTGCCGTAAAACCTTTTCCGCTTCAGCAAATTTTTTCTGCTTCAGAAGAATGACGCCCTGATTGATCACCGGGCCGGCAAATGATGGCTCCTTTGCGGAAACTCTTTGCAGCAAGGTTAGCGCTTCATCGTTCTGGTCGGCAGCCATCAGGCTGATGGCCCTGGTGTAGTCAGCAGAAACCGCCAGGGCAGCCTGCTGGCGGGCACTGGTTGCGACCAGTGCGGGGGAGCGTGAGGTATCGCCGGCCGCTTCGCTGGGTTTCTTGTCTTCGGCTTTTTCCTGGCGCTGCAAGGTACCGGCCGCCATGCGCTCACGGAGTTGCGCAACCAGATCGGGCTCGTTTGCGCCAGCGGTCTGTTCGGCCTCGGGCACGGCCTGCTTTGGCGCAGAAGCGCAACCCGCCAGCAGGGTGAGGGCGGCGGCAATCGCGCTCAGGGCTATCTTGTGTTGGATGCTCATCGTGTGCCGCCTCAGTAAATTACGTCGACATAAGGCTCGGACTGCTCGCGCTTGTTGTAGCGGCCGGGCGAGAGTCTGGCCAGTGCTTCAAAGCTCTGTCGCACAAAGTCGTCATAAATATTCTGCTTGGCCAGTCCGGCGTTGGCGATATAGAGCTCAAGCGCCTTGTCTTCGAACGGCAGTGCCTGTTCCTCGAGCAGAATGCCGTATTGCTCCAGCTCCAGTTCGTTGAGTCCCTTTGGTCGTTCACTTGCCATCAGGTCCGCCGCCAGCTTGCGGTAAATCTCGGCAATCTGGTAGTTGGATGCAGTGGTGAACTCGGCAACGCCGATGGCGGCAACCTTGCTGTAGGTGTCCAGTGCTTTCTGCATGGCCAGACGCTTGCGCGCCAGGGACTGCTTGAGCGGTTGCTTGAGCATGATGCCGGCAAACTCATCATATACAGGCTTGCTCAGCCTGAACTTTGCCATGGCACCAAGATAGCTGGTACGGGCAGTGTTCTCTGCGCCAGCACGATCAAACGAACGGGCCAGCTCGCGCAGCATGTTGTCGCTTTCTACCGTATTGCCCTGTTTCCCGTAGGCGGTATAGAGGCGGAACTGGGCCTCCATGTTTACATCCACCGGTTTTGGGAATGTGGCAATGTATTTGCGATAAACACGCAGTGACTCGTCATTACGCCCGGATTTTTCAAACATTTCGGCAGACGTCAGCAATGCCTGGCGTGCCAGCTCGGGATTTGTTTTCTGGTGGCGGGTGGAAATGCCTTCGTACTCGGTGGCAGCCTTGTCCAGCTGACCGGTTTTCTCGTAAGAGAGCGCCAGCTTTTCAGGGATGGTGTCGTTCAGTTCGCTTTCCGGGAAGTTGATGCGGAAGGCAACCAGCAAAGGAATGGCATCGGCGTGGCGCTCGGCATTCAGGTACATCGTGGCCGCGTCAAACTCGGCACCGGCCTTGAAGCGGGGGTCGGTTGTGACGCTGGCAGCACGCTTGTAGGCCGCCACGGCGCCATCCACATCCTTGCTGTCACGCAGTTTTTCAGCCTGCTTGTAGATGGAGGCTGTCAGGCGTTCCTGATACTTCTTGCGCTGGGCGACATCCAGATCCTGATAAGCCAGCACCTTGCCGTAAGCAAACTCGGCCGCATCCGGGCGACCCAGATCAAACTCGCCATCGCCTACAACCATCCATGCCTCTTTCTGGATGGCATCCGGTGCGGGCGGGTTCAGTTGCAGGATCAGGCTTGCTGTTTTCATGGCGCCAGCCAGATCCTTGTTGCCGATCTGGTCGTTGGTCAGGCCCTGAAGAACGAGAGGAGTATTTTTATCCCCCGGGAATTTCTCTGCGTACTTGTGCGTGCTGGCAACACGGCGCGCCCACCATGACTTCTGGATATCAGGCGACTTCGTGCCAATATCCTTTTCCTGCTCAAGGTAGGAGAGCAGGGCAAGATAGGCAGCCTCGCTGGCCTTGGTGTTGCCTGGATAATTGTAGGCAGTCTTCTCGAATTCGATGATGGCATCGTCGAACTTTCTGGCGGAGAAAAGGGCTTCGGCCAGCAACTGGTTGATTGTCAGGGCTTCAGCTTCTGGCGGATTCAGTGCGAGGAACTGGCGATACCATGAGGCTGCCTTCAGGTAGTCCTCTTCCTTCTTTGTCTGTTGTGCCAGCGCATGCCGGTGCCGTGCCAGATCAATGATGTGCGACTGCAGCAGGGGCAAGATGTCCTGACGTGTTGCTTCATTGGCACGTGCCCAGTACTCGCTTGATGTGTTGTAGCGCTTTACGAAGTTTTCCTTGGCCGGGATGACTTCCGACGGGAAGCCGCCATCCATGTATGCCTTGATGGTGGCGGAGCTGAATTCAGGTGCGCGCGGGTCAAACGGATAGGTTGCAACAAAATAATCAAATGTTTCGGCCGCATTGCGGTACAGACGCTTGCCCAGATAGGTCTGGCCAAGATTCATGTACACATCAGGTATGTAGTCTTTCTTGCCGACCTTGCGGAAATAGGCGTCGACAGATTTTGCGCCATCCTGCTGGATGAAGCTCAGGCTGATGATGTTGAAGGTGTCATCCAGCAGCTTGAGGGCATTGCTGGCCTGAGCCTTGTTGGGCGATTGTGTTTTTGGCTGCCACTCTTCAATCACCTTGAAGAACAGTGGTTGCGCTGCATCGTAGTCGGATGCCTTGTAGAGTGACCAGGCCTGCTTGTAGATCGCCTGGTCACGGAACTCTTCGTTATCCTGTGATGCGTAGACGGCGGCATAGTTGTCTGCGGCAGCGACATAGCGGCCGGTAGAAAATTCGTGCTCGGCGATACGGAAGCGTGCTTCTGTGTTGTACTGGCTGCCCGGGTATTCATAGACGAGCTTGCGCAGCGCGGCAATGGACTCTTCACGCTGGCCATTCAGGTCATAAGCCTTGGCAAGCTGATAATAGGCTTCAGCGCGGTCCGGTCCGGGCTTGGCTCCCTGCAGTAACTGTTCATACAGTTTAACGGCCTGACCGTAATCAACCCGCGTGGTCTTGCCTGATGCAGGGAGCTTGGCGTTGGCGCCGGGAACGCCGTCACGCGCGGAGGCCATTCCCTGCATGAAGCTTTCATACAGGGCTTCTTCGCTTTCACCTTTCGGTACGGCAGTAGTTGCTGCTGTCTTGCTGCTTCCAGCGTCTGCAGCATCTCTTGCCATGGAGCTTTCCATGGTCAGTTCGGCCATGCGGCGCAGTGTTTCCAGGCGATCATTCGGGTCGCGAAAGAGGGTAAGCGCCGTCTGGTAGTTGCTTAAAGTCTCTTCTGCTGTCTGCGGTGTGATTTCACCGGCATCTACCACGATGTCGCGGCCTTCAAGGTCAGCCAGCGTGGCCCCGCTGAAACGGTTCTTGCCTGCAGCGGCGGTAGCGTCCGGTTTTTCATGTGGTGTTGTGGCGCACCCGCTCAGAATGGCGATGGCGATGGCCAGCGGAGTGAGGCGAACAGCAAGTGACATACGAATGCTCATGGCTTTGGCGTTGCGGTCGTGCCGACCGGCCGGTTATCGCGGTTCAGTGCCGCATCCTGAAGTCGTGCGATATTCAGGTAGGCTTCTGCAAGATCGTTGTTGATGCGATTGCGCTTGTCTTCGAGTACGGCAGCCGCTAACACACCCAGATAGTCAGTGTGTTCGGCGATGGACTTTTCAAGCCCCTTGCCAACATCAGTCAGGCGTTGATCAAACTCGACGGTCTGTGCGGTTACATTCGTGGAGACGATGGTTTTGTTGTCGGTCAGCAATTGTCGCAGTGCTTCCGAGCGATTGCGCACTTGCGCCAGCTCTTTCTCATACCGCGTCAGTTCTGCATACACCTGATTCTGCGTGCGTGGTGCACGATTGGCGACGTTGAAGGAGTGGAGTCCTTTCAGCATTCTGATGCGGTTCAGCGTGTTGCTGCCGGACGTGCCGGCCGGCAAGCGGGCAGCCGCTGTTTCCATCGCCTCGATCCGGTTCATGACCTCGCGATCCTGAGGGCTCATCGTTGCCGTGTAGTTACGAGGATTGCGGGCAGCCGCTCTGGCCCGTGATTGCAGGATGGGCCAGTGGTCATTCAGTGCCTGAATGCGTTGTTCGATGGCAATTACACGTTTCTGTTGTTCTGCCAGCAGGTTTTGACGACGATTCATGACGCCTGCCATGTCGCGCATGGCCAGCAAGTCCCGCTTGCGCTGTTCCACTACCGCTTGCAGCCGGCGCAACTGCTGATACTGCTGATAGCCTTCTGTAAATGTGTGGCTGGCAAACAGTGATGACAGGAATGCGGTCTCTGCCGGATTGGTGGGCAATGCCATGCTGGGGGCTTCCAGCGGATCTGCACCTGCGCCGCCTTCCGCGCTTGGATTCAACCGGTCAAGCCAGCCGGCTTTTTTTACCTCGGTACTGATGCGCTCCAGAACAACAAGCTGGTCAGTCATGGTCTGGGCGGCGAGCTTGTAGCCAAAGAATGCCTGTTGGTTTGCCTGCAGCGCTTCATAGGCGCGTGGTGCCAGCAACATTGCTTCCTGCACAGAGCTGTCTGCAGGATTGCGTGTCATTAACTCCAGCCAGAACGAGAGCGCACGCTTGTAGTCTTCACGCAGAAAATGTGCGTAACCCAGCGACAGCATGGCAGGGTTACTGAACGGACCTTCAAGGCGGACGTTGATCAGTGCTTCGCGGGCTTTTTCCGGCGACTTGGCCTGCAGATGGCTGTATCCGATTGCCAGCGCGGCGCGATCCTTCAGTGCATTGGTTTCATTGTCACTAACGGGCAATGTCATGACCGACTCAAGCAGTGCGACACCTTCTTCCGGACGGTTTGCCCGCAGATGGGCAACGCCCATGTTGTAAGTGGCATACATGCCCAGTGCATTGTTCATGGGGATTGGCGCAAGCAGGTCGCGTGCGCGATCAAACTCGTTTCTTGCCATCAGGACATTGGCCAGCATGACGCGACGCTCAGCTTCCAGCGGAGTGATTTCAACCGTGCTGATCGGAACGTTGAGCACACGCTCCGCTTCAAAATACTCACCCTGACGATACTTGAGACGGCCCTGTCGGAACCAGGTTTCATTGCGGGTATCACTGCGCATGTCACGGGTAATGATGCGGGAAAATACATTGTCAGCGGCTTCGGGCATGCCGAATGCCGTGTACAGGTCACCAAGCAGGATTTCTGTCGCCGTCACATCATCCGACAGCAGGCCTTCTGCTTTTGCTGTGAGGATGTTGTTGAGTGACGTGAAGCCCTTGCCGAGATAAAAGTCATACATGATCTGGCCCATGATGACTTCGGTGACATCCTCCTTGACCTTGAGCCGTTTGTTCAGGTCGGCGGCGGCAGCCGGCAGGGCGGTCGCCACTGCAACGGCAATCAGCAGGATGCGCGGCATGCAACTAAAGCGGGACGAATGTTTCATAGGCCCAAGTGATCCTCAAGTGGCGACAGCGGTCGGGTTACTGGATTTCCCATTCCCTGAAGCGAAAATCACCTTGAGTACGAGTGGCATTGTCACTCGCCTTAAGTTCGACCACCTTGCGTTGGGCTCCCTTTGAGAAGGTGTAGGTAACCGTGCGCTGAAAGTCCTTGCCACCTGGCTCATAGCCGGTGATGACAGCCTTGATCGAGTGCTGGCCGCTGGTCAGGTTACCTGCATAAAGACGGTGCATGCCGCCCTTGCTCAGGGCAGCAAACTCGGTGTCTGAGTAGTAGTAGTAGCCGGCGCTCTTGTCATCAATCATCAGGTTGATGTCGACCAGCTTCATGCCCGAGCCTGCTTCGACAGAGACCACCACGGCAGTCTCGGCGCTGGGAAACATCAGCTCGTTCTCAAGCTGGGTGATTTCCCTGTTGAGCGTGATCAGATCCATTTTCAGGGATTGCAGGTCACCGGGGAGTTTTGCTTCCGATGCTTGTGCCAGCGGGAAAGTCCCGGCGGTAGTCATGCCCAAAACAAAAAGGGCGAACAGGCGTCCACGAATCATTATGGTTAATCCACTGACAGATTGAGGGAAATCTGAGCCATCCGTGTGCCCGGGCGCTGCGGTTCTTCTGCCGCTTGCGATAGACCCTGCGCCAGGGCGCGAGTCATTTATCAACTTATTAACGCACATCGCCCAAGACACGTCAAAGCCCTGAAAACATTGGGATTCCATGGCGATGTCGGGGCTGCCAGACGGTGTGCGATCCAGGGCTTTCTTCTGGCCTTTATTGACGGGATACTGCCCTAAATGCATGGCTTTTCAAGCGGGAAGATTCGTCACTCCGGGCAATTTCAGGCCACTCGTCAGTGTTGCGGCGCCGTCTGGCGGATTGTTGTTTTTCCATGGCCATTTTCCCACCGGGGTGAGGCTTGCGTCAGGCTCTTGTCACCAGCCATGGACTTGCCGCAGAGTCGCGGCACTCAGGAGAGGAACGATCCGGAATGCGAATTGTTGCTGATGAAAACATGCC
>JBASJP010000101.1:0-4090 GCA_049655345.1 Moraxellaceae bacterium | reverse complement strand
TCGTCCAGCAACAGGATATCCGGCTCGTTCACCAGCGAGCGCGCCAGCATCACACGGCGCTTGCGTCCACCGGACAGGCTGGCAAAGTCGGCCTCACCATCCAGCTGCAGGCGCGACAGCACCTGTTCCACTTTCGAGCTCAGCATCCAGCCGCCGGCCGCCTCCATGGACTCCTGGGTACGCGACAGTTCGTCCAGCACCGACTCGTCACCATGGGCATAGCGATCGCTCAGGGCATGGTAGCGGGAGAGCAGCGACGCCGTTTCACCCAGGCCGTCTGCCACCACATCAAATACGGATCCGGTCAGCGTCACCGGCACTTCCTGCGGCAAACTGGCCAGCACGAGGCCGCCCTGACGCACCACTTCACCGCTGTCCGGCAGGTGGATGCCCTCCACCATCTTGAGCAGGGTCGACTTGCCCTCGCCATTGCGCCCGACCACGCACACCCGCTCGCCACGATCGAGACTGAAATTCACATGATCAAGCAAAGGCGCACTGCCAAAGCTCAGGGACACATCGCGCAGGGTCAACAGACTCATGATTACTACCAGGAAAAAGAGGGCATGCAGGAATAGACGGCGCGCAGGATAACAGGCTTGGGACAGAGAAAGGATGCCGCCAGACCGCAGGCCGTCTACAATTCCCGACCCTGAACCCCACTGGCGGTAAATATGATGGAATCACGGCTGACTGACCTGGAAACCCGGGCCGCCTTCCAGGATGACCTGCTGGAAAGCCTCAATGACATCGTGGCAGGCCAGCAGCGCCAGATTGACCTGATGCAGCGCGAAATCCGCATGCTCTACGACCAGCTCAAGTCGCTCAGCCCGTCCGAGATGGCCGGCAGCAACGAACAGGAACGCCCGCCGCACTACTGAAATCCGGCAATAAAAAAACCGGCTTTCGCCGGCTTTTACAAAAGTGACCACTTACTGTTCCAGCAGTCCGGTCACCCCGCCATTTACTTCTTGGGCACCCAGGCCCAGAGCATTTCGCAACGGATCGGCTCCTGGCCAGACTCGTCCGTGACCACCACCGGCACCAGCACCTCGCCCTTGGGCGTGGTCCGTACCAGCTTGACCTGCTCCGGCGTCAGGGTTGCCACTGCACGCATGTCGCCCTTGGTGCGCTTCAGGTAATCCACCTTCAGGGTCTTGATCAGCGGCAGCTTGTCATCCGGCAGGTTCATGCCCACGACAAATCCCGTGGCCGTCTCGGCCAGCAGTGCCATGGCAGCGGCGTGCACCCCGTTGATGTGGTTCTGGACCGGACGACGGTTACGGATGCTGACCACCACCCGCTCGGGGGTCAGTTCCTCGTAACGCAAACCTGCCGTCCCCACCAGAGGCACCACGCGCCCAAAAATCTTGGAAATCACCGTACTGCGCAGATTGGGAGGCAGGAAATCAAACTTGCCGATAACGCGCATCAGATTGTTGTTGAAACTCATGCTTGAACTCCCGATCAAAAAGCCCCGCCATGTAAGCCTCTACTCACCTGCGGGTCAATGGTAAAAAAGACACTGATGATGACTTTGACGGCCATATCCAGTCATTCCGGGCGTCCATCGCAATACATTGTGGTTTCTTCACCGCCCTGTTACTGCCCTCTTCTGCCCGAAAGGCATAACAAGCACACTTATTGTCCAACAAAAGTTGGGCGAAATGCCCAAAATGACGAATTCATAGGCACTTCCGGCCAAGAACCTGATCACCATTTCTGTCCATAATGCGTTCCGCTCGCATTGTCCGTGGAGAGAGAGTCATGAACATGCAAAAAATAACAACACACGGGCGCTTCCTGACGTTTGGAGCCTACCCGCGCAAATTCGTGCAGTTGCTCGAAACCGAATGGCAAATACCGGCAGAAAAACTGCTGGCCGGTACCGGGCTTGATCGCGCCCAGCTGGATGAGCCCGAACTGCTGGTGCCGTTCTCCGATGTCGTCACCATCTTCCGCAATGGCGTCGACCGCTGCCCTGCGCCCGACCTCGCCCTGCGCTACGCCGCCCAGCTGCGCCCCAGCTCGCACGGCATGCTGGGTGCTGCCGTCCTGACCGGCAGCAGCCTGCAGGATGCCATCGATCTGTTCTACGACTATGTCGGCCTGATCGCCCCCTTCCTGCTCCTGCACCAGGAAGACCGCCGCAACAGCCGTGTGCTTGTGTTTGAAATGATCAGTGATGTTCCGGTCAACACCGCCTTCACCTACGACATCATGCTGCTCAGCACGTTCAACATCCTCAAACTGATTCTGGGTGAGCGCACACGCGAGCTGGTATTCCATTTCGCTCATGCCTCGCCCGCCCATGCGGCCATCTACGACAACTACTTTGACGGGCATGTACAGTTCAATGCCAGTTTTTATGGCGTATCCATCCCGCGCGACCTGCTGGAAAGCCCCATCGCCACGGCTGACGACGACACTCACCGCATGCTGGTCAACCAGATCAGCAACCGTATGGAACTCGTGCACACACAGAATTCCTTTGTCGACGCCGTGCGCTTTCACCTCAAGCGCATCAACGGCCCGCTGCCACGCATGTCCAGCGTTGCCGACGAGTTCAACATGTCTGCCCGCACGTTCCGCAACCGGTTGCGCCGGCACAACACTTCGTACCAGTCACTGCTGGACCGGGAGCGGCACGAACAAGCCATGAGTTTCCTGCGCAACTCGGAAAAGTCCGTGAAGGAAATCGCCTATATCCTGGGCTTTCAGGAAAGCTCCAATTTCTCGCGCGTCTTCAAGAAGTGGACAGGTGTCACACCGCTGGACTTCCGCCGCAATACGGTTCCATCCTGACATAGTGCTGCATGAAAAAGCCCGGCAATTGCCGGGCTTTTTCATGCACTGACCTTAATGCAGCAAGATCAGTCCTTGAAGTTATTGAACTGCAGTGGCACACCCAGCTTCTGCTCACGCAGCATGGCCATCACTTCCTGCAACACATCACGCTTCTTGTCCGTTACCCGCACCTTGTCACCCTGGATGCTGGCCTGAGCCTTGAGGCCCGACTCCTTGATCGCCTTGGCAATTTTCTTGGCCGTATCGGAGTCCAGGCCATCGCGCAACTTGATGGTCTGATGCGTCTCTTTGCCCGACGCCTCCATCTTCTGTACATCAAGACACTGCGGATCAATCTTGCGTTTTATGAAATGGTTTTCCAGCATGGCCCGAACCTGATCAATCTGGAAATCACTCTCCGCAACCAGTTTGACCAGCTTGTCCTTTTCCTTAAGCTCCACTTCCACCTTGGAACCGCGAAAATCAAAGCGGGTGGCAATTTCCTTAACGGTATTGGCCACCGCATGGTTCACTTCAAACATTTCCAGTTCGGATACCACATCCATCGAGGGCATGAGTGCCTCCTTACAATTTACAGATGACTCGAATTTACACTGCAGACTCAGGAGCGATGACCACGCTCGGTCCACCAGATATTGATCAGCATCCAGCTCCAGTACACCGTGCACCCCATCAGGCTCAGCACCCCCAATACATGCAGACCAAGCAGGTGCGGGCCTGAGGGGATTTGCGTAATGAGGCCGCTGACAATGAAAAGACTGGCCAGCAGAATGGCGCGCGACTGACGATGGCTTGCCTTTTCAAGACGGTTAACCAGCTTTTCCAGCTCACCAGAATCCAGTGCCGGTGCCATGGGCATGCCGTTGACAGCCGCACCGAACATTGGTGTCGCCGGATTATAAAGTCGATCCACCGCATCCAGTGCACGAACCCGGAAGGACTTTGCCAGCATTTTCGGTGAGTAGCGATTGACCAATGTTCGCTTGAGGAGTGGCGCAGCCTCCTCCATCAACTGGAAATCCGGATCAATCAGTCGACCAAACCCTTCAAGCGTCACACAGGCCTTCACCAGCAGGGTAATGTCGCTGGGCAGGCGTACTGCATGGTTTCTCAGGATGGAGGCAACATCATTGAGCAATGCCGTGACATCCAGCTCACCTATCGGCACGCCATCAAAGCGCTCCAGCAGACTGCTCACTTCAGCGTTAAGCGCCTCGCGGTTGACATAACGTCCACCCGCCCACTCCACCAGCACCATGGTGGCATTCTCGGACTCCTGCAT
>JBASJP010000100.1:0-6863 GCA_049655345.1 Moraxellaceae bacterium | reverse complement strand
TGGTCACGAAGGCGCCGAAATCGACGATACGGGCAACCGTACCTTCGTAGATCGTGCCGACTTCCACTTCTGCCGTGATGGCCTGCACCTTGGCCAGGGCTGCCTGGGTGGCACCCTTGGTTTCGCCATAGATACGCACCAGACCAGTGTCGTCAATGTCGATAGTCGCCTTGGTTTCTTCGCAGATGGAACGGATCATGGAACCGCCCTTGCCGATCACATCACGGATCTTCTCCGGGTTGATGTTGATGGTGGCGTAGGTCGGCGCATTGCCGTTCACTTCAGGACGGGAAACCGCCAGCACTTCGTTCATGGCCTTGAGGATGTGCAGACGACCCTCACGCGCCTGATTGAGCGCGGTTTCCATGATTTCTTCGTTGATGCCTTCGATCTTGATGTCCATCTGCAGTGCGGTCACGCCATGAGCGGTACCGGCCACCTTGAAGTCCATGTCGCCAAGGTGATCTTCGTCGCCCAGGATGTCGGACAGCACAGCAAAGCGCTCGCCTTCCTTCACCAGACCCATGGCAATACCGGCCACTGGCGCCTTGACCGGCACACCGGCATCCATCAGCGCCAGCGAAGCGCCACAGATGGAGGCCATCGAGGAGGAACCGTTGGACTCGGTGATGTCAGACACCACGCGAATGGCGTACGGGAACTTTTCCGCTGCCGGCAGCATGGGCTGCACGCCACGACGCGCCAGGCGGCCATGGCCGATTTCACGACGCTTCGGGCCGGACTCGCGACCGGTTTCACCCACGGAGTACGCAGGGAAGTTGTAATGCAGCATGAAGTGATCGGTACGCGTGCCTTCCAGCGCATCAATCATCATGGCATCGCGTGAACCACCCAGCGTCGCGGTGACGATGGCCTGGGTTTCGCCACGCGTGAACAGTGCAGAGCCGTGAACCTTTGGCAGCACACCGACTTCGATGGCGATCTGGCGTACGGTTTTGGTGTCACGACCATCGATACGCGGCTTGCCGGAGAGGATGTTGTCGCGCACGGTACGGTACTTGAGGTCTTCGAACAGTGTCTCGACTTCATCCGCATCCACATCGCTACCTTCCGGTGCAAACTGGGCCAGCGCCGCCTTCTTGATTTCGCCAAGACGGGTGTAGCGATCCTGCTTTTCGCGAATCGTGTACGCCTCGGAAATCTGGCCTTCAAAGGCAGACTTCAGCGATGCCTTGAGGTCGGCATTCTGTGCAGGTGCCTGCCAGTCCCACGGAGTCACGCCCACTTCAGCGGCAAATTCCTTGATGGCACGAATGGCAACCTGCATTTCGTCATGACCGAACAGCACGGCGCCCAGCATTTCGTCTTCACTGAGTTCCTTGGCTTCGGATTCCACCATCAGCACAGCCTTTTCCGTACCGGCAACCACCAGATCCAGATCAGACGTCTTCAGCTGTTCGTAGGTCGGGTTAACGATGTATTCGCTGTTGATGTACGCAACACGTGCACCGGCAATCGGGCCATTGAAGGGCAGACCGGAAATGGACAGGGCGGCGGAAGCACCAAGAATGGCAGCGATATCCGGATCGGTCAGCTTGTCGGAAGACACCACGGTGGCAGTGATCTGCACTTCGTTAATGAAGCCTTCGGGGAACAGCGGACGAATCGGACGGTCGATCAGACGCGACGTCAGCGTTTCTTTTTCAGTCGGACGGCCTTCACGCTTGAAATAGCCACCCGGGATACGGCCGGCAGCGTAGGTCTTTTCCTGGTAGTTAACGGTCATCGGGAAGAAGTCCTGCCCCTGCTTGACCTTCTTGTTGCCAACAACAGCCACCAGCACGGTGACGCCACCCATGGTGACCAGCACGGAGGATGCCTGGCGGGCAATGCGACCGGTTTCCAGCACGACAGTCTGCTGGCCAAACTGGAATTCCTTGCGAACAATCTTGAACATGTTTCGGGTTCCTCTTTCTTTCAGATTGGTTCCGGCACTGACCGGAACCGGCTTTGCCTTCGGAGGCCCCTAACAGATGCAGTCGGCATGAACCGCATCTGTTAGAAGCCTCTCCAATGGCGATTCTTTTTTACATCAACACATTTTTACATCAGCACAAAAGAACCGGGGAGCGCGAACGCTCCCCGGTTTGCACACTCAGCGACGCAGACCCAGGGTCTGGATCAGCGCAACGTAGCGGGCACTGTCCTTGCGGTTCAGGTAGTCCAGCAGCTTGCGGCGCTGGTTCACCATGCGGATCAGGCCACGACGGGAGTGATGGTCATGCTTGTGAGCCTTGAAGTGGGACTGCAGATCATCGATCTGAGCCGACAGCAGGGCCACCTGCACTTCCGGAGATCCCGTATCACCTTGGGCGCGGGCAAACTTGGCAACGATATCTGCCTTGTCTTGAACTGTTAAAGACATGTTAGTACTCCACAATGAGATGCCATTAAAAAAAGACGGCCGACCGCGCATCTCTACAGTCGTCGTCGCAGGCGGCATTACTGCCACCTGTTGCACTGACCGGCTTGTGACCGGCCAATATCAATTCATTCTACCATTGAGCGGATCAGGCGACGCGGTGCCACACGCCCCTCGTCATCAATCGCCCCGACCCCCAGGAAGGTACCGTCCTGCTCGAACACCAGCACATCACCCCCGGCAGGGGCTCCCGGGCAACGCACCGGCTGGCCGTGGCGCAGATAATACGCTGCATTCTCGGAGAGCTCCACGCGCGGCCAGCTGGCCAGGCCCGCCCAGGGCGGCAGGAGCAGCTTGTCTATGGCCTCATGGCCACCTTCGGCCAGTGCCGACTCCACCTGCTCCAGCGTCACCATGACCGGCTGCTCGAACGGGCCCAGCGACAGGCGGCGCAGCATGACCACATGGGCGCCACAGCCCAGCACCTTGCCGATGTCTTCTGCCAGCGAACGTATATAGGTGCCCTTGCTGACATGCGCCTCCAGTGTCCACTCGTCGGCATCCGCCTGCAGCAGGGCAAGGCGATACACCGTGATATGGCGGGCGGGGCGCTCGATCTCGATACCCTTGCGCGCCAGCTCGTAGAGCGGGCGGCCATCCTTCTTCAGGGCCGAGAACATCGATGGCACCTGGTCAATCTCGCCGCGGAAGCGCTCCAGCACTGCCTCGATGGCGGCGGCATCCAGCACCGGCACCGGCGCCTCGCTGATGATGTCGCCTTCAGCGTCGCCGGTAGTGGTCGCCACACCCAGACGAATGCGGGTGACATACACCTTGTCGGCATCCAGCAGGTACTGGGTGAATTTTGATGCTTCACCGAGGCACACCGGCAACAGGCCGGTCGCCAGCGGATCGAGGCTGCCGGTATGGCCAGCCTTGTCGGCCTGGTACAAGTGACGAATCCTCATCAGGGCCTGGTTGGACGTAATGCCTTGCGGCTTGTCCAGCAACAGCACCCCATCCACCGGACGGCGAGGGCGACGCGGCTTGCTCATGGAGCCTCGGGCGCGTCCGGCTCGTCACCACGAGCACTGGCGCGCTCGCGATCTTCATTGACGGCGGTCGTAATGAGTGCCGCCATGCGATTGCCACGAGCGGTCACTTCATCAAAATGAAAACGGATACGCGGCGTGATGCGTGTCTTCAGGCCACGCCCCAGCTCACCCCGCAAAAAACCGGCGGCCGCATTCAGCACTTCCAGACTGCTGTCGGGCTTTTCGTCCAGCGTCGCACCCAGCACGGTGACATAGACATCGGCATAGCTCATGTCCGGACTCACCTTTACGCTCGAGATGGTTACCATCCCGAGACGCGGGTCTTTCAGTTCCTGACGGATCATCACCGACAGATCGCGCTGGATCTGATCGCCAAGACGTTGCGTACGCTGACTCATGAAACCTCTTGAATTACTTTCTGAAACTGCACCGGAACGGGCAACCGGCATCCCGTACCGGGAAACCGGTCAAACGCCTGATGCAAGGAGGCCCGACCTTGAAAAAGCGTAATTTACCTGAGGTAAACCCGCATTTTCCGAGGCCGGGCCAACGCCACAGCAGATCCTTCAGCCAGCCCGATCAGAGGCTGCGCTTGATGATGGTGACATCATAGACTTCGATCTTGTCGCCCACACGGATGTCGTTGTAGCCCTTGACCGCCAGACCACACTCCACACCATTGCGAACTTCCTGAACGTCGTCCTTGAAGCGGCGCAGGGATTCGAGTTCGCCCTGGAACACCACCACATCATCACGCAGCACACGAATCGGCTTGCTGCGATACAACGTACCTTCGATAGCCATACAGCCGGCTGCTGCACCGAACTTGGACGAACGGAACACTTCACGCACCTGCGCCACACCAAGAATCGATTCACGATGCTCAGGCGCCAGCATGCCGCTCATGGCCGACTTCACGTCATCAATCAGTTCATAAATGATGCTGTAATAACGCAGGTCAATCTCGTCAGCCTGGCACTTGGCCCGTGCAGCACTGTCGGCACGCACGTTAAAGCCGAGAATCACGGCACCGGTCGACTCGGCAAGCGTCACATCAGATTCCGTGATCGCGCCAACGCCCGATCCCACGATGGCAACGCGCACTTCATCGGTGCCCAGCGCCTGCAGGGACTGTGTCAGTGCTTCCAGCGATCCGCGCACATCAGTCTTGAGCACGATATTGACGGAAGACGCTTCCTTCTTGCCCATGTTGGCAAACAGGTTTTCCAGCTTCATGCTCTGCTGACGATCCAGACGGGCCTGACGCAACTTGGACGCGCGGAAATCAGCCACTTCACGCGCTTTGCGCTCGTCATCAACCACAAGGAATTCATCACCGGCATCCGGTGCTTCGGGCAGACCAAGAATCTCGACCGGAATCGATGGGCCGGCTGACTTGATCGGCTTGCCGTTTTCATCGTTCATGGCACGAACACGGCCGTAATGCGTACCCGCCAGCATCAGGTCGCCGGTCTTCAGCGTACCGCGCTGTATCAGCAAGGTCGCTACAGCACCGCGACCCTTGTCGATACGGGCTTCAATCACCACACCCTGGGCCTGACCATCCACCACGGCGGTCAGTTCCAGCAGTTCCGCCTGGGTCAGGATCGCCTCAAGCAGGGCATCAACACCCTCACCGGTATGCGCGGACACCTTGCAGATCTGGGTATCGCCACCCCATTCCTCGGGCACGATTTCCTTGACGGTCAATTCATTAAGCACGCGATCAGGATCGGCGCTCGGCTTGTCCATCTTGTTGATGGCAACAATGATCGGCACGCCGGCAGCACGCGCATGATCAATGGCTTCTGCCGTCTGGGGCATGACACCGTCATCAGCGGCCACCACGATCACCACGATATCCGTGGCGTTGGCACCACGGGCACGCATGGCGCTGAACGCGGCATGGCCCGGGGTATCAAGAAAGGTGATCATGCCGCGATCGGTCTCAACGTGATAGGCACCGATATGCTGGGTAATGCCACCGGCCTCACCAGCAGCCACCTTGGCACGACGGATATAGTCGAGCAGTGACGTCTTGCCATGGTCAACGTGACCCATGATGGTCACGACCGGCGCGCGCGTGAAGGCATCCCCGTGATGCTTGATGGCGTCCTTGAGGGAGTCTTCCATCGCCGTTTCGCTGACAAACTTCGGATTGTGGCCGAGCTCTTCGACCACCAGGCCGGCAGTGGCCTGATCAATCGTCTGATTGGCTGTCACCACTTCGCCCATTTTCATGAGCACCTTGATGACCACCTTGGCCTTCAGCGCCATTTTCTGCGCCAGATCGGCCACTGTAATGTTTTCACCGATGGTGACGTCGTACACCTGTTTCTCCACCGGCTTTTCAAACCCGTGTTGCTTGGACAATGTGCTGCTCAGGGTGCGTGTCGGGCGGAACACCTGCTCTTCCTGACCCTTCTTCTTGCCACCCTTGCCCTTGCCACCAGCCTTGGTTGTGCTGCCACGGCGGATCTCGCGATCTTCCCGGGCAAACGAATCTTCGTATGCGGTACCCACCAGACCACGCGCCAGCGGGACATCAACTGCCGGAGCTGGTGTATCGCCACCACGTGACTCGATCTCTTCGGCAATCTTGCGCGCCTGCTCCAGAGTCTTCTGGCGAGCCTTTTCTTCCGCTTCCAGACGCAGCTTTTCTTCCTGCTTGCGGCGAACGTCTTCCGCAGCCTTCACGCGAGCCTCTTCAGCCTCACGCTTTGCCTTTTCTTCCGCAGTTTCTTCGCGTGCCTTGGTAACCGTACCCAGCTTGGGCACGCTCAGCTTCTTGTCCTTTGCCCCCTTGTTGGCAGCATCGTTGGCACGACGGGCTTCCTCGGCAGCCTTGCGGGCCTCTTCTTCCGACGCCGCAATACGGGCATCTTCTTCGGCCTTGCGCACAGCAGCTTCTGCCGCCAGACGTTCTTCTTCGGCCTTGCGCGCAACTTCTTCCGCTTCGCGCGCCGCATCCTCCGGGTCGTCAAGCGATGAACGCTTCACGTAGGAGCGCGTCTTGCGCACCTCGACATTAACGGTCTTGGCCTTGCCACCCGCAGAGGGTGCAACCTTCAGTGTCGATGTTTCCTTGCGCTTGAGCGTGATTTTCTTCGGCTCGGCATCGCTTTCGCCATGAGCCCGCTTGAGGTGCGCGAGCAGCTGCTGCTTTTCCGTATCGGAAACAGCATCATCCGCGCTCTTGTGCGACAAGCCGGCGTCCTGCATCTGTGTCAGCAGGGCATCTACCGGACGGCCCACAGTCTCGGCCAATTGTTTGACGGTCACTTCAGCCATGTAGCGTGTCTCTCCGCTTAGCTCGGCAGTAATGGTTCAGGGTCTGATCACTGGAACCAGGGTTCACGTGCCTTCATGATGAGCTGACCGGCTTGTTCGGCGCCCAGCCCTTCAATATCTGCAATATCATCAAT
>JBASJP010000099.1:0-7399 GCA_049655345.1 Moraxellaceae bacterium | reverse complement strand
ATCGGGTGGTCGTTGTGGCAACCCTGCCGGTTCCCCCGCAACGCTAAACGGCAAACCCCGCCAGGTCCGGAAGGAAGCAACGGTAGTCGTGATGCGTGTGCCGGGGTCGGGCTGGCAGGGGGGCCTCTCTAATCCCTTCGCTCCATCCAGACAATTCCCCTGTCTCTCTGTCACCCGTTATGGTGACGGCCGGTTTCCTGTGTCTGTTTTTTTACCCCTGTTTGCTGCGACAGATTGCCGCAGGACGTTCCCTTGCCCGACAGGCCCGTTACCATAGGCAATGGCGTGCAAGACGGGTATCGGGTTTGCTTGCCTTTTAAATGAAAATGATTATCATTTAGATGAATTAACAGGGTGTTTCCATGTCTGCATCGGCCATCTACTCACTGACGTCTCACGGGGCTTTCAAAGCCGTGCGTCACAGTGTGGCCGTTGCGGTAATTGCTGTGCATGCAGTTGCGGTGGTTTCTTTGTGGCAGCAGGCGCCGGAGCCTGCTCCGGTCATGGCAGCGCCGGTGATAGTGTCATTTGTATCTGCCCCGGTAGCTGAGCCCTTGCCGCAGCCCCCGGTGGTGGCCCCGCCAGAAACACCTGTGAGGGTGCTGGCCACGGAGCGTGCGTCGCAGGCGTCAGCGAATGCCCCTGTCGTTACTCCTGCCATTCCCCCCGTACCTGCCGACGTGGTTCCAGCCGATGCAGCGCCGGCAGCAGATGTGGAGGTCCTTGCAGAGGTGGTGGCGCCGCCCGTGGCACAGACGCCGCCAACTTTTGGTGCGGCTTATCTGAACAATCCCAAACCGGTGTACCCCATGGTGTCACGCCGGCTGGCGGAGAAAGGTGTCACCCGGTTGCGCGTGCTGGTGAGTACTGAAGGCAGGCCGCAACAGGTTGATATTGAGCGCTCCAGTGGTTCGGCACGTCTTGACCGGGCGGCGCAGGCAACGGTTCGCGACTGGAAGTTTGTTCCTGCCCGCGAGGGTGAAAAAGCAGTGGCAGGCTGGGTCATTGTTCCCATTAACTGGAATCTGGAAAACTGACATGAACGAAGCAACCGGCATTGGCCATTTCATTGCGCAATCCGATCTGGTTGGAAAAGGTCTTTTTGTGATGCTGCTGCTGATGTCGGTAGTGTCCTGGTATTACATCATTACCAAAAGCATTACGCAGGTGCTGACCAGAAAGCGCAGCCAGCGCTTCACGGATTTTTTCTGGAATGCCACGTCGCTGGAGGCCGTGCAGCACGAAATCTCAACGCATGGTGCGGCAGACCCGTTCTCGCATCTGGCCAGTCATGCATTGTTTGCCCGTGACCATCATGCCCGTGTCGGTGTTGCCAAGCTGGAAGAGGCGGGCACGGTTGCCGATTTCCTGACGCGCACCATGCGCAAGGTCATTGATGAAGAAACCACACAGCTTGAAAGCGGCCTGACCGTGCTGGCGTCGGTGGGTGCAACGGCCCCGTTTGTGGGGTTGTTCGGTACGGTGTGGGGGGTGTATCACGCGCTGATTGCGATTGGTGCCAGTGGCATGGCATCCCTCGACAAGATTGCCGGCCCGGTGGGCGAGGCACTGATCATGACGGGAATGGGACTTGCCGTCGCCATTCCTGCCGTACTGGGATATAACGCACTGGTGCGCAGCAATCGCGTACTGCTCGGCCGTCTGGATGCATTTGCCTATGACTTGTTTGCGTTCCTGACCACAGGCCAGCAGATCATTACCACGAACAAGCCGGCCAGTGTCACGCCACTCAAGCCTGTGCGCCCCGGCAACGACGTAACGGGTAACTGACATGGCTTTCGGTGGATTCAACCAGCAACAGAACCAGGCGCCTCTGGCAGAGATCAATATGGTGCCGCTCATTGATGTGATGCTGGTGCTGTTGGTGATTTTCATGGTGACCGCACCATTGCTGACGCATGCGGTAAAGGTGGACTTGCCCAGTGCTGTCTCCAGTCCGGTCACGCTTTCCGAAAAAATCGATCTTTCGATTGATGGCAGTGGCCAGCTGTTCTGGAACGCCACGCCGATGAGCAAGGCGGACATCATTGTGCGTCTTCAGGAGATGGGGCTGAGTGCGCCCGATACTGAAATCCATCTGAGGGTGGACAAGAATACGCGCTATGAAGTCATTGCAGAAATAATGGCGGCGTCTGCCAGTGCAGGATTGGGAAAAATAGGGTTTGTCACCACGCCGGAAAAATAGGTTGTCGTGGCACTCTTTGCGTGTGCATGAAAAAGCCCCGGACTTGCCGGGGCTTTTTCTTTTTCCTGCAGCAGGAATTAATCAGCGATGCAGTTCACCGGCGGCTTCGGGCTGATAGCAGAGGCTGGTCACTTCCAGTGTCAATGGCTTGCCTTTCGGGCCTGGCCACTCGATTGTCTGGCCGACACGCAGCCCCAGCAATGCCATGCCGACGGGGGCCATGATGGAAATGCGTCCGGCCGACAGGTCCGCCTGATCCGGATACACCAGTGTCAGTTCGTGCAGGGTGCTGTCTTCACGGACATGACAGGTGAGGCGGCTGTTCATGGTGACAACATCCGCCGGCATTTCGCCGGGTTCGCGAATGTCGGCGCGATCAATTTCTGCCTGCAAGGCAGTGGCAGCGGGATTCCCTGCCAGCTCTTGTGTTTCCAGCAGGCGCTCCAGACGCGCCACATCCAGTGAACTCATGATGACGGGGGGCAGGGATGACATGTGCAACTCCTCACTGCAGATGACTGCAATGTCCTAAAAGGTGAATCAGGGTGAAAAAGAAAAAACCCTGCAGGGCAGGGTTCGTTTTTTGAGCATAACAGGGGCGGGAGCCGAAAGGCCAGTTTCAGGTGGCGATGGTCCCGATGATGACAGCCAGCAAGGGAGCTGACGCCAGATTCATGACAAGGCCGGCACGGATCATGGTTTTCTGGGGAATACGGCCGGTGCCGTAAACGAGGGCATTCGGTGGTGTTCCCACCGGCAGCATGAAGGAGCAACTGGCGGCCAGTCCGGTCAGCACCGCCATCGTGACCGGATTCAGTCCGGTGACAGAGGCCATGGACATCATCAGTGGCACCAGCAGTGCCGCACAGGCGGTATTGCTGACCAGCTCGGACAGGAAAATCACGAAGAGTGCGACCAGCAGGTACAACAGCCAGGGATTGTTGCCCGGAACCCATGCCAGCAGGCCGTTGGCCATCCATGAGCTGGCGCCTGAGCTTTGCATCAGTACCGAGAGGGTGATGCCACCACCAAACAGCAGCAGCACGCCCCAGTTGCTCTGTTTTTCGATGTCTTCCCAGTTGAGTACCCGGGTCAGGCCCAGCAGGGCAATGGCCAGTAGTGCTACCCAGGTATCAAAGTCACCCCGAATACCGATGTACGAGGAGATCGTGCTGCCAAACACCCAGCCTGTCACGGTGAGCAGGAAAATGGCGACAGTGAGCGTTGCCTGACGTCCTGCCGGAAACGGCATCAGTGTGGTGGCGACGGCGGGCAGGTTTTGTTCGGGGCGAATGGTCAGCCACAAAATCACCAGCGACACCGGCATGATGACGAGGTAAGCCGGCATGCCGACGCGCAGCCAGTCCTGGAATCCCCAGCCCAGTGCGGCGGCGGTGATGGCATTCGGAGGGCTGCCTACCAGGGTGGCGATGCCGCCAATATTGGCGCCCCAGGCCAGGCCCAGCAGAACGAGAATGGCGTAGCGCGGGTACTGGTCTTTCATCGGGCTCAGCAGCCCCAGTGCCACCGGCAGCATCATGACGGCCGTTGCCGTGTTGCTGATCCACATGGAGATCAGTGAGGTGGCCAGAATCAGCAGAAAGGCGGCCGTGAGCGCATTGCCGCGTGCCAGCGCCATCACGCGGCTGGCCAGCCAGCGGTCGATGTCGTGCTTGCGCATGGCGGCGGCCAGTGCAAAGCCGCCAAGAAAAAGAAACACGGTCGGGTTGGCAAAGCCGCTCAGTGAGCTTTTGACATCACCCAGTCCCAGTGCCACAGCCACAAGGGGAATGAGCAGTGCCGTGAAGGTCAGCGGAATGGCCTCGGTCAGCCAGAGCACGCCGGCCAGCGCAAACAGTGCCATGCCCGCTTGCGTGGCAGAGTTATCAGGCCCGGAGGCAGCAAGGATGGCAACGATAATGGCCAGTGCGATTGCCCATGGTTTCATCTGGAGAATCCCGTGTTCATTTGTGGCTGGTGTTGCGGAAGGCGGCGGGCGTGTGGCCGTCCCAGCGCTGGAAAGCATGAATGAAGGAGGCGGACTCTGCGTATCCAAGCTGCAGGGCAATGGCTTCGATCGACTGTGTGCTTTCGCGCAGCAATTGCTGCGCCTTCCGGTAACGCACCTGATCGAGCAGTTCGCGAAACGAGGTGTTCTCCTCGCTCAGGCGGCGGCGGAACGTACGTTCGGCAATATCAAAGGCCGAGGCCACTTCGGCGGCACTGGGAAAGTGCCGGCTGAAGAAATCCAGGTGGGACAGTACCTTGCCTGACAGCAGTTCGGTATCCGTGCGCTGTGCAACCAGTTGCTGGTCACACTGGGATTTGTACATGGCATGTGCGGTAGGGTCGGCGGTGGGAAAGCGGATCTGCAGGGCAGTGTTGCTGATCCAGAAGCGTATCTCCGGCCGCTTGCCAAATATCACCGGGCAGCTGAAGTGTGTCTCGTAGGCATCGGCATCTGCTGGTCGCTCGTAGGGGATCTCGATACGCAGTGCGTGCATGTCCACCCCGAGTGCAAGCTGCATGTCGCGCACCAGCTTGTAGGTGCCGGAGAGCTCGCCATCCACCCGAAAGCGGTAAGCCTTGGGGGGCAGGGCAACGGGCGTCAGTACCAGCGCACTGGACTCTTCTCCGGGCTCAAAGCTCAGGTGGCCGAACAGGTAGGTCAGTTGCTGGTAGCGGATACCCGTTTGCAGGGCCTCATAGGCATTGGCACAGGTCATCAGCAGCATGGTGAGGGGGCCGTAGCCGGCAAACCCGAAGAAGGTGCCGGTTTTCAGGCCAGCCAGCGGGTCTCTCAGGTTTTCGGCAATCTCCACGTAAATCTTGAGCTCCAGCGCCCGGTCGATCCGCGCGGTCGGGTCAACCTTTTCGAGATCAATCCCGTAGCGGGACAGTACCGGGGAGATGTCTTCGCCCAGCTCGCGCAAGCCGCGCAAGGTATAGAGCATGCCTAGGATGGAGCGTGTGGACATGGCCGGGAGTTACTCCTGCTTTCTTGCGCTGGATCAAGGTTGGCCGAAAATATCAATTTCTGGTGAGAAACTACCATATCCCGCATACGGAGTAAGGGCTAGATTGCACCCATCGCGCAATGTTTTGCGCCAGAACAACAACATGAGGTGCCGCATGACCAGCAAAGCCCCGATTCACTCAAAGGTGCAGGAAGTTGATGTTGCCATTCTTGGTGCCGGTTTCGGCGGCCTTTGCATGGCGATCAAGTTGCGTGAAGCCGGAAACGACAACTTCGTGATCCTGGAAAAGGGCAGTGATGTTGGTGGTACCTGGTACTTCAACAGCTATCCCGGCGCTGCCTGTGATGTGCAGTCGCACATGTACTCCTTTTCGTTTGCCGGCAAGTCCGACTGGACCAAGCGTTACGCCCCCCAGCACGAAATTCACCAGTACATTCTTGATACCACCGAGAAGTTCGGCATCCGCCCGTTTGTGCGCTTCAACCAGGAAGTGTGCGGGGCGCACTTTGATGAAACCACTGCGCGCTGGACCGTCAATACCAGGTCCGGTGATACGGTGATCTGCAAGCACTTCGTGCTGGCGTCGGGCCCGCTGCATGTGCCCTCAATCCCGAAAATCCGCGGTCTCGAAAACTTCAAGGGCAAGGTATTCCACTCAGCCGAGTGGGATCACGATTACGACCTGACCGGCAAGAATGTGGTGTCGATCGGAACTGGTGGCAGTGCCATCCAGTATGTGCCGGAAATTGCACCGCAGGTGAAGCAGCTTTACGTGTTCCAGCGTACACCGGCATGGGTGATTCCGCGTGACGAGCGTGGCTATCTCGGCATTGAAAAGAGCCTGTTTGCAAAGTTGCCGGCGCTGCGCAAGTTGCACCGTGCCCGTCTGTACTGGACTAACGAATCACGTCTGTGGCCTATCCTGAATCCGGCGATTGCCAAGTCGCTGCAGAAGCTGGCCCAGCTGTTCATCAGGGTTCAGGTGAAGGACAAGGAGATTGCGAAGAAGCTGACGCCTGATTACACCATCGGTTGCAAGCGTATCCTGATTTCCAACAAGTACTTCCCTACCTTCAACCGTCCGAACGTGGAGCTGGTGACTGACAGCATCCAGGAACTGCGTGAGCACTCCATCGTGACAAGGGATGGTGTGGAGCGTCCGGTGGACTGCATCATTCTGGGCACCGGTTTTGTGGTGGACCCGCGTGTCTACATGAAGAACTTCCCGGTGGAAGGCCGTGACGGTCACGTGCTGAATGAAGACTGGAAGAACCTTGCACAGTGCTACCTTGGCACCACCACTACCGGTTACCCGAACATGTACCAGCTGGTGGGCCCGAACGTGGGGCTGGGCCACAACTCCATCATCTTCATGATCGAGGCCCAGGTGGACTACATCATGAGCTGCCTGAAGATCCTCAAGGACAAGGGGGCCGACTACATTGACGTGAAGAAGGATGCCCAGGACCGTTTCAACGTCAAGGTGCAGGAAGGCTTCAAAAACACGGTGTGGACGACGGGATGCTCCAGCTGGTACCAGAGCGCTGAAGGCGGCAATTTTGCCCTGTGGCCATTCTCCACCTGGAGGTTCTGGCTGGAAACACGCAAGGTGCAAACCGGTGACTACGAGTTCGGTTTTGCCAAGGCGCCATTGTTGCCAAAGGCAAAAGCGAAGAAGGAAAAGGCAGCCGTCTGATCTGATCTGCAAGATGAAAACTTCTGAATAAAAAATGGCGCGAATTTCGCGCCATTTTTTATTGGATCGCTGTTATTTAATCAGGAGTTTTCTGCCAGATACTGCAGTGTATAGGCATGGTCTGAGCGGAAGGATTTTTCAATCTGCTGGATGACCATGTGTTCAATTTTTCCGCCCAGCAGGGGAATGCTGGCCTTTACATCAAACTCCAGCGCCATCGTGCTGTGATTGCTGTCGGCCTGTCTGAGTGCTCCGCTTGCCCGTACGTGAATCGGCAGGCCGTGCGGAATGATTTCCAGTACAAAGTCGGCATGCTCCGGCGTGATGCGGTTCCAGCTGGACACATAACGCAGGGCCTGTTCGGGGTGCAGGAACCTCTGTACCAGTGCCGGTATCTTGTCGGGAGGAATGCTCAGTGTACGTGTCATGTCCAGACTGATCCGGGTGCCGCTGACATCAAACTGGTGAACCTCATAGGCGCTGATGCCCAGTGCCCGGTATTTCTTGTGCGGGTATTCC
>JBASJP010000098.1:0-10472 GCA_049655345.1 Moraxellaceae bacterium | reverse complement strand
CGCAATGCGGATGGCTCCATCAATCCGCGTATCGGTGGCAAGTTTCGTGTGCTGGCGAACATTTTCGCCAACCCTGACCTGCCGGAAATCGACGACTACTACGAGCCCTTTGATTTCGATTACCAGCACCTGCATACCGCACCCGAAGTGGCGCATCAGCCCACTGCCCGTCCGCGTTCGGCGATTACCGGCAAGCGGATGGAAAAGATCGAATGGGGCCCGAACTGGGAAGAAATCCTCGGTACCGAGTTTGCCAAGCGTCGTAAAGACAAGAACTTTGACAAGGTGCAGGCCGACATTTATGGCGAGTATGAAAATACTTTCATGATGTATCTGCCACGCCTGTGCGAGCACTGCCTGAACCCGGCGTGTGCGGCGGCCTGCCCGAGCGGTGCGATCTACAAGCGCGAAGAGGACGGCATTGTTCTCATCGACCAGGAAAAGTGCCGCGGCTGGCGCATGTGCATCAGCGGTTGCCCGTACAAGAAGATTTATTACAACTGGAAGAGTGGAAAGTCGGAAAAGTGCATTTTCTGCTACCCGCGTATCGAAGCCGGCATGCCGACCGTGTGCTCGGAAACCTGTGTCGGTCGTATCCGCTATCTGGGTGTGCTGCTGTATGACGCTGACCGTATTCACGAAGTGGCCAGCACGCCGAGTGAACAGGATCTGTATCCAATGCAGCTGAGCATGTTCCTGGACCCGAATGATCCCAAGGTCATTGTCCAGGCACGCAAGGACGGTATTCCGGACTCCGTGATTACCGCTGCCCAGCAGTCGCCGGTGTACAAGATGGCGGTGGACTGGAAGCTGGCCCTGCCACTGCATCCGGAATACCGCACGCTGCCGATGGTCTGGTATGTGCCGCCACTGTCACCCATCCAGAATGCGGCAGAAGCCGGCAAGGTGGGCATGAACGGCATCCTGCCGGATGTCGACAGCCTGCGTATTCCGCTGCGTTATCTCGCCAACCTGCTGACTGCCGGTGACGAGAAGCCGGTCAAGCTGGCCCTCAAGCGCCTGCTGGCGATGCGTTCCTACAAGCGCGCCCAGAACGTGGAAGGCCGCGAAGACCTGACGGCACTGAACGATGTCGGTCTGACCAAGGCGCAGGCAGAAGAGATGTACCGTTATCTGGCCATCGCCAATTACGAGGACCGTTTTGTCATCCCGACGGCACATCGTGAAGAAGCCATGAGCGAAGCATTTGCCGAGCGTAACGGTTGCGGCTTCACTTTTGGCAGTGGTTGCAACGGCTCGTCCGAGGTCAACATGTTTGGTGGCAAGAAAGCCACACGACGTGATGTGCTGAAAACCGTTCAGCTCTGGGAGGAGTGATCATGCAGATTCTCAAGGTGATTTCCCTGTTGCTGGATTATCCGGATGAGGCCTTGCAGGCCGGCAAGACAGAACTCGCGGCGGCCATTGCGGCCGCCCGCGAAATCTCGCCGGTGCAGCGCCAGGCACTGCAGACCCTGCTGGATCGTCTGGCAGATAACGATCTGCTCGATGTGCAGGAGGCGTACACCGAGCTGTTCGAGCGCGGCCGCTCCCTGTCACTGCTGCTGTTCGAGCATGTGCATGGCGAGTCGCGTGATCGCGGTCAGGCCATGGTGGACCTGATGGCTCAGTATGAAGAAGCCGGCTTTGCCATCGGCGTGAAGGAGCTGCCGGATTACATTCCGCTGTATCTGGAGTATCTGGCCAGTCGTGAGGGCATCGAGGCGCGCGAAGGCCTGTCCGATGTGCAGCACCTGCTGGCGCTGCTGGCGGCCCGCATGGATGAACGCGAGTGCGATTACGCGGCGTGCTTCCGTGCCCTGCTGCAGATTGCCGGTGCCGAGCCACAGGACGCAGTGGCCAGTGTGCGCGAGCAGGTGTCAGCGGAAACGCGTGACGACAGTCTCGAGGCACTCGATGCCGAGTGGGAAGAAGAAACCATCACTTTCCTCAATGGCGACCAGAACACCAGCTGTGGCACCTCCGCAGGCGGCAAGGGCAAGGCCCGTGAAGACGTAGCGGTGCCGGTGCACTGGGTGGATTTCAAGCAATCGGCTGCGCCGGCAGGCAAGGCCTAGGAGACTGATCATGTCGAATCTCAATTTCATGCTGTTCGGGGTTTACCCCTATGTGGCCCTGGCCATCTGCCTGATCGGCAGCTGGGCGCGTTTTGACCTGTCCCAGTACACCTGGAAAACCGGCTCCAGCCAGATGCTCAGCAACAAGGGCATGCGGATGGCGAGCAACATGTTCCATGTCGGCATCCTGTTCATCCTGGCCGGTCATTTTGTCGGTCTGCTGACGCCGCATGCGGTGTATCACCATGTCATCAGCACCGAGAACAAGCAGTTGCTGGCCATGGTGTCCGGTGGCGTCTTTGGTGTGATCTGCCTGATCGGTCTGCTCATGCTGATCGTGCGTCGCATGACAGATCCGCGTGTGCGGGCCAGCTCCAGTGCGTCGGACATCCTGATTCTCTGGGTGTTGCTGGCACAGCTGTGCCTGGGGCTGCTGACGATCGTGGCGTCCACGCAGCATCTGGACGGGTCGGTCATGGTCATGCTCGGTAACTGGGCACAACATCTGGTGATCCTGCAACCCACCGTTGCCGCCGAGTCGATTGCGCCAGTCGGTCTGGTGTACAAGCTGCATGTGTTCCTCGGGCTGACGCTGTTTGTGCTGTTCCCCTTTACCCGTCTGGTGCACATGGTCAGTGCCCCGGTATGGTATCTGGGCCGCCGTTACCAGATCGTGCGCCAGAAGGCCTGATTGCGGACCGTGTCTGCAGGAGATACCCATGAGCAGTTCTGCATCAATCATCGCCACCAGTGAACAGGAATGGCCGCATATCCGTGTGAACGGGATTGCGCTGGAGCAGGAAGCCATCGCCCTTGAAATGCAGTATCACCCGGCCGACAGCCGGCAGGAGGCCGTCTTTCTTGCCGCACAGGCGCTGGTGATCCGCCGGCTCCTGCAGCAGCGGATTGCCGAGCTGGGGATCAAGGTTGCACCAGTTGCGGGCGAAACGGATGAGGAGGCGGAAATTCGCACCCTTATCGAGCAGGAAATTGACCTGCCCCAGACGGATGCGGCGAGCGTGAAACATTTTTTCGAGAGCAATCCCGAGCGTTTCATGTCGCCGCCACTGGTGGCTGCCCGTCACATCCTGCTGGCCGCGGCACCCGATGATCTGGTCGAGCGCAGTGAACAGCGTGAGGCGGCCGAAGCCCTGATTGTCAGGTTGCAGCAGGGGGAAGACTTTGCGGCACTGGCCACGGCACACTCTGCATGCCCCTCCAGGGCGCAGGGCGGGGCGTTGGGGCAGATCAGCAAGGGTCAGACGGTGCCGGAGTTTGAACGCCAGCTACTGCGTCTGCCGCTCGGTCTGGCCTTGCAGCCCATCGAGTCACGCTACGGCTTTCACGTCGTGCAGGTGGATTTGCGGGTGGAAGGAGAGGCGCTGCCGTTTGCCGTGGTAGAGAATCGTATCCGTGCCGAACTCGGGCAACGGGTCTGGCACAAGGCAGTGGTACAGTATTTGCAAACGCTGGTCGGTGCTGCTCGTATTGAGGGCATCGAACTGCAAGGGGCCACCTCGCCCCTGCTGCAGTAGGCGGAAACCGTTTCTCACAAGGAAAGCACCGTCATGAGCAACGCCGTGTTACTGGATGGGCAGGGTCGTCGGGTAGATTACCTGCGCCTGTCCGTGACAGATCGCTGCGATTTCCGCTGTGTGTACTGCATGGCGGAAGACATGACTTTTTTGCCCCGCGATCAGGTGTTGTCACTCGAGGAAATCCATCGGGTGGCGCGCCTGTTTGTTGGTCTGGGTGTCAGGAAGATCCGGTTGACCGGTGGCGAGCCCCTTGTCCGCAAGGGCATTGTGGATCTGTGCGGGCGCATAGCGGCCTTGCCTGGCCTGGATGAGCTGGTCATGACCAGCAATGGCTCACAACTGGGCAAGCTGGCCCGCCCTCTGGCACAGGCTGGCGTCAAGCGCCTGAATATCTCCCTCGACAGCCTGAATCCCCTCAAGTTTCGCACCATTACCCGTACCGGCGACCTGAACCAGGTGCTGGCCGGGATTGATGCCGCCCGTGCTGCCGGCTTTGAGCGTATCAAGCTCAATAGCGTCATCATGAAGGGCCGCAATGATGACGAGGTGAATGCGCTGGTGGACTTTGCCATTGCGCGTGAAATCGACATCAGCTTTATCGAGGAAATGCCGCTTGGCCATGTCGGTCGTTCCCGCGGCGAAGCATTCTTTTCCAGCGACGAAGTACGCGCGCAGATTGCGCAACGCCATGCCCTGGGTGATAGCGATGAAAGCAGTGGGGGGCCGGCCCGCTATGTGCGCCTGCTCCAGCACCCGCATACCCGCATCGGCTTTATTTCTCCCCACAGCCATAATTTCTGCAGTACCTGCAATCGTGTACGCCTGACCGCAGAAGGCCGGTTGCTGCTGTGCCTCGGTCATGAAAATTCGCTGGATATGCGCAGTCTGCTGCGCCGCCATCCTGACAGTGATGCACCGCTGCTGGATGCTATCCAGGCTGGTCTGCAGCACAAGCCGGCCCGCCACGAGTTTTCACAGCAGGGCGAGGTTCAGGTTGTGCGCTTCATGAATGCCAGCGGCGGCTGAATTATCCGGCAGCGCTGTGTTTTTAATTTTCCTGAAAAATATATCGCCACGGGCTGTCAGTGCTTGATCATCGTCATGGCGGCAGCATGGCGCTGTCCATGATCGTAGCGGTATCAAAATAATCAAAACGACAGCCATCGTGCAGAGGGGGAAATCATGAGGGGAGTTCCACATCCGTTGTGGCTGGAAAAAACAGATGGGCAACGGGTATGTTTTGAACCGGTGAGGATACAGCGGGAGATCGAGGCGGCGGGTGGGGTGACGGGTGAATTTGGCGCAATGATTGCCGAGGTTCTGGCCAATGCCGTACTGGTACAGTTGCCACAGACTGACTGTGTCAGGGCGGATCAGGTGCGCGAATGCATCGAGGTTGTCCTGATGGAGTCAGGGTATTTCCGTTCGGCCCGTACCTGCATCGTGTATCACGAGGTGTATGCTAGGCATGAGCATGACAAGGGCATTAATCCTGCTGTCATGTCGATGCATCGGTATCTGACGGCACATCTGGCGGTGTGAGATGTGTTCGTTGCATTCCTGATGCAACGGGGTCATGAGTGCGCGGCGGTAGCGCGTCAGTTCTCACCGATGGTGAATACAGGTATGCCACCCTGTCTGGCCGGTGTTTCAGCGGCCGTGCTACGGGCAATGACGTTTTCGTGGGATGCGTGCTGGCCGGCTTCATTGAACTCGGCCAGCAATCGTCCAATGCTCGGAATATGGATGCTGCGGCCATTGATCTCGATCAGTCCTGCCGTACGCAGTCGCGCCATGATGCGTGACAGGGTTTCGGGCTGCATGGAAAGCCGTGCTGCCACCAGACGCTTGGGAAGCTGAAGGTCAATGTCGGCCGTCTCGGCTGAGCGGTTCTCAAGATTCTGTATCAGGAACAGCGCAAAGCGTTGCGTGGCGTTTTGCAGGGTCAGCGTCTCCAGTTCACCCAGACGCTGATGCAGGCGTACGCTCATGTGCCCCAGCAGGTGCAGGCAGCTTTTCGGATTTTCTTCCAGTAACTGCAGCATCAGGCGATTGGGGAAGCTGACCAGGTGCACGGGTTCCAGTGTTTCGGCACAGACCGGATAGACCGACTTCTGTGTGAACATTACGGCCTCGGCAAATGTTTGCCCGGGGTGAATGATTTCGACAACTTTTTCCTGTCCGTCCGCAGAGATGCGGAAGAGTTTGACGCGTCCTTTCAGCACCAGAAAAAAGCGGTCAGCCTCTTGGCCCTGACGAATAAGCAGGGTGGTGCTGTCGTGACTGGACTCCAGCGTGGCAGCCAGCAGTCGCTCTTGCGCTGCCGGCTCCAGATGATGGATCAGCGGATGTTGCAGTATCAGTCGTCGTAGTTCGGGAGACTGAATCATGGTGCCATCGCTCCGCAGCAGAAACGGCTGCCGCCTGGTGATTTGATGCCGGGCGACGCACCGCAATACACACGCTTGCAATGTGTGTATCCGTATCCGTTCTGCAGCGCTTGCCTCATGCGTATCAGCACAGGCAACAATACGCTCACCTCATCCTGTAATGAATACCACTTTCGAGAGAGGCGACGTGTCAGTTGCGTAACCAGTTCACCCGCACATGTGCTTCGCTGTCACTGTACTGGTATTCCGTATGCCCCTTGTAGGCGGCAGCCAGCGCATGGCCAATACGCGTGGCCAGATGCATGCCAGTGGTGGTGACAACAAGACCGTCTGGCGTCTTGTTGCATTGCATAATGCGCTCCAGTGCATGCCCGCTTTTCTCTTTTTCCTCGGTGTTGCGGATGAGGTTCATGATCTCGTCGTGGTGGTTGCCGACGAAGTCCCCGCTCAGGGTCAGCGTACCAGCCGGCATGTTGTCGGCAATACGCCGGCAGGCAGGGCAGGACGTCGCTTCGGGCGCCTGGCCATTTGTGTCTGGGGCTTGCCAGCTCCAGCGGCCTTCCAGGCAGGTGGCACCGCAGCCTGGACACTGAGCCGTACCGGCATGGCGCCGTGTCAGATAGGGGTCGTGTGGTACGGATTCGATCATCTTGTCCTGGCGACGCTCACGAAATTTATCCATAACGGGTTCCTGTAGAGAGGTTGGCAGTGAGGGAGGGAGTCCCTGACCAATCACTCCGTCAGTATAGAAGACGTCCGTGGGAACGTCGGGGAGGCGCATGATTTGTGTCAGGTTTCAGCTGTATCCAGATCTACTGTTGTTGATGGTGCGTCCTTGCCATTCCGGTCGGTACTGGGGTTTAATTCCTTGTTTATGATGGGGTTTTTGTGATGGATGCTGGTATGAGTCGGGCGTTTAAAGTTGATGGACATCATTCCAATTCCCGGAGCGGGCGATTAGGATGAACTACATTGATGTGCATGTTCGCCCTCTCATTATTTACGGCCACAACGGGAAACCAACGATGAAGAAGACCAATCTGATTCTCGCCACTGCGCTGGCTACTCTGCTCGCTGCCTGCGGCGGCAATGAGAAGCCTGCTGATTCCGCTGACGCAGCTGCGGAAGCGCCTGCGCCTGTAGCAGCGCCGGAAGTGGAAGTGGCAGAAAACGAGCAGGGTGAGGCTGTCTACAAGAAAGTCTGTGCCATGTGCCATGCAGCGGCGGTGGCGGGCTCGCCGAAGCCGGGTGACAAGGCGGATTGGGGCCCGCGTATCGCCCAGGGCAATGATGCGCTTTACAAGCACGCAATTGAAGGCTTTACCGGCACCAAAGGCATGATGCCGGCACGTGGCGGTAGTCCGGCGCTGACAGATGATGAGGTTAAATCCGCCGTTGATTACATGGTGGCCAAGTCGCAGTAAGGTTGCCTGGCACGACTGCGGTCGCGCATGAAGTCATGCATGAAAAAGGAGGCCGGGAGGCCTCCTTTTTTTGTCGGTCGTTTGCAGTGCAGGCGCTGGCGTCAGTGGGGGTCAGGCGGTAGCAGCTGCTGTCAGCTGCGGATCAAGCAGAAGTGCACGGATGACCGCCGCGAGATTGTCCTCGGCAGTGGCGGTGATCCGGCTCAGGGGGTCGGCCACCACACGGCCATCGGCCAGGTGGAGGTGGTTGGGGCTGGTGGCCAGGTGCGGATGGGTGGGAGCGGTATCAATGCCGAGTTCGGCCGCGGTGTCATCGGTGCCGCTGTGCCAGCGCAATGAGTAAGCATCCGGTGCCGCATAGCGCACGCTGAGCACCACGCCGTTGCCGAGCGTCAGGGTCAGGGCATCCTGGGTCAGTTGCGGGGGGCAGGCCAGATGGTCGGAAAATTCCTGCTCGACGAATGCCAGCAGAGCGGTATGCAGATCCATCAGCGGTTGACCTCGGTGAGCATGCCTGTCATGACTTGGCGAGCAGCCTGATGGGTGTCGTCCAGAATGCGGGCAGCAAGATAGTGTTCATAGGCGGGATGTTCAGCAATGGCGCCGGTGCGGATACGTTCCAGCAGGCCGGCTTCGTCAGTAGCCCCCATGGCATCCAGCACCATGCGGCGGTGTTCCCGGCTCTCGTACATCAGGCGGGAGATCAGGGAAAGCTCCACGGCCTGGCCTGGACGCAGGTGGGCGTATATCGGATCCATCACGTATTCCTTACATTGAGTGGTCGTGCAGTGCGCCACCGTCGAGGTTGACCTGGTCGGCCGTCACCTCGTCAAAGCGAAGCACTTTGCCGCCGTAGGTGTGCGTAAACTTTTCTGCGTCAGCGGCACTGGCAAAGGAGCCGATGGTCGGCCCCATGGAACCATGCTGTTTTGAGCCGAGTACATAGAATGCTGTCTTGGCATCTATCCAGTGGCCTACGGGTTTTGTCCAGTCAGCTTTGCCCATATCCTGCACATAAATAGCCGTGATGCGTCGTGCCTGTTCGGCATTGAGCACGGTATTGAACATTTCCATGGTGTCACAGAAAAAATCCGGTGCAGTCTGACGGTCGTAGTGGATCTGTGCCTTGGGACCCGGGTAGTCGGCGAGCAGCATGCCGTCGAGTGAGCAGCTGGTGCTGCGATCAATTTCGAAAGGTTTGGCGGCAAAGTCATCGCCATCCTTGTTGTTGCCGCAGCCAGCCAGCAGGCCGGCGGTGCACAAAACGATGACAGTGGCCCTGAGCCTGAAAGAAAATGACGGTTTCATGTGTGTGGGCATGGTCGGACTCATGACAGTGTGAATTAAGGATTCAGTGGCGAAATTTCCACGAGGCAATCGAGAGAGGCAGGGCAATCCAGGCCAGCATCACCAGCCCGAGCAGCCAGGGCTTTGCCAGCGCCGGGGGGAATACGGTGGCAAGGCCATAAATGTTGCGTACATCATCGAACGTGAAAATGTTTAGGATGCGAAACACATCGGCTGGATTGAGCAGCAACAGGTAGGGAAAAATATCTCCGCCCCATTGTCCGCCGCTGGCCACCAGTGCGCCGAGCAGCAAGAGGTCAAACACCAGCACAAAGAAAAACCAGAGGCCAATCGCCAGCCCCGAAGCACGTGTGCGATCAGTGGCAAATACCGACAGCATCACCGCCAGACTGAGAAACGTGCAACCCAGCAGCACTGAACTCAGCATGAAGCCGAAATAGTGGAACAGGGTGGCAAGATCAAAGCGCGTGGACAGCACGATGGCGACCAGACCAAAGCCGGCCACGGTGGAAAAGGTGAGTGCGCCCGCAAGTCCCAGATACTTGCCCAGCAACAGTTCGATGCGGGTGATCGGCATCGACAACAGCAGATCCAGCGACCCGCGCTCGCGCTCGCCGACAATGGCATCGAAACCCAGAATGAGGGCAATCAGCGGGATCAGGTAAATGACCAGGCTGACCAGGCTGGCGATGATGACTTCGATGGAGCTGAAGCCGACCGAGCCTTGCTGGGCAGCGCCGAAGTAGGCGATGACAAGGGCGAAAACCGTGAACACCAGCGCGACAGCAAGGACCCAGCGGTTGCGAATGCGGTCCCAGAATTCCTTGCTGGCAACAGTGGCGATTTGTGAGAGTTCCATGGTCGCCCCTTAATCGGAAAAGCCGAAGAACACGTCTTCGAGTGAAGGTTCGCGAACAGTAACATCGCGAACCTTGCCGTTGAGTGTGGCGAGTGCTGCAATCACGGCCATCTTGGTTTCGCGCTTGCACTGCACGGCCACATGATCATCACGGGCCTCGATGGCGCCCACCGGCAAATGACCAAGCACGGCGCGGACAGCATCGAAATCTTCCGGCGCCACGCGTACGGTGAACCACAGCGGCAGGTCCATTTGTTCGCGCAGCGCCTGCACGGTGCCCATGGCCTGTACCTTGCCGTTTGCCATGATGGCCAGTCGGTCCACGCGCTCCTGTATTTCGGCGAGAATGTGCGAGGTGATGATCATGGTCACCCCTTCGCTCTTGAGCTGGCGCAGGATCGTGTAGAAATTCCTGATGGCTTCCGGGTCAAGCCCTGTCGTGGGCTCGTCAAGAAACAGGATGCTCGGGGTGCCCAGCAGGGCCTGGGCAATGCCCAGACGCTGGCGCATGCCTTTTGAGTATTCACGCACCCGGCGCTGCGCCGCCTGGGTAAGACCAACCAGATCGAGCACCCGTTGCGCATCGCCGGCGGCTACGCCCTTGAGCCTGGCGAAGAAGTGCAGTGTTTCCAGGCCGGTCAGGTTGTCATAGAGCACAATGTTTTCCGGCAGATAGCCGACCTTGCGCCGGATGGCGCGAAAGCTTGCACCGCCCACCTGCGCACCGTCGATACGGATGTCTCCCGATGTCAGGGGGATGAGGCCGAGCATCATCTTGAACAGCGTGCTCTTGCCGGCACCGTTATGGCCGATCAGGCCGAACAGTTCGCCATGCTGCACCGTAAGGTCAACGCCATCAACCGCATGTATCGGGC
>JBASJP010000097.1:0-14887 GCA_049655345.1 Moraxellaceae bacterium | reverse complement strand
GGGCTGACGGCGGCGGGTACACCGGTGCATGTGCAGTTGCTGGGCAGTGATCCGCAGATGCTGGCGATGAATGCGTTGCGTGCAGTGGAGCTGGGGGCGCCGGCAATCGACCTGAATTTTGGCTGCCCGGCGAAGAAGGTGAACAACCACGGTGGTGGCGCCATCCTGCTGGATACGCCAGAGACGGTTCATGCGAGTGTGGCGGCCGTGCGGCAGGCGTTGCCGGCGCATGTGCCGGTGAGTGTAAAGATGCGGCTGGGAGTAAAGGACCGCTCACGCATGATCGAGAATGCCCAGGGGATTGAGGCGGCGGGTGCCCAATGGCTGACGGTGCATGCACGCACGAAGGAGGACGGTTATCGCCCGCCGGCACATTGGGAGGCGATTGCGGAAATCCGTTCGCGCGTGGGCGTGCGGGTGATTGCAAACGGGGAAATATGGACGCCGGAGGATGCGCAGCGCTGTCGTGAGGTCTCCGGCTGTGATGACCTGATGCTGGGGCGTGGGGCGGTGTCGCGTCCGGATCTGGTGGGACGCATTCGCGGGGCTGACGCGCTGCCCTGGCAGGTGATGGTGGAGGCGCAACTGGCGTTTGTGTCGCACATGGAGGCCGGCCGGCGACTGGGCACCCTGCCCGCGCCCGGGGCCGCTGACCAGGAGCCGGTCCGCTGGACGGAGCGCGGGGCGCTGGGCCGTTACAAACAGTGGCTGGGCAGGATGACGCGGGGCTCTGCAGAGGCGGTGCCGGTGTTTGAGCAAGTGAAGCGCATGAAGACGCTGACGGACGTCAGGCAGTTGCTGGGTAGGGCGTGAAACCGGGCGGCCGGGTCTGTACACTGCGCTCTGGCATGGATGTCCACGTTGCCCCCTGCTGCGGGGCGGCACATAACAAGATCAAGAGGTTTCCATGCAGTACGCCAAGCGCACGATTTTTGATACGCCCGTTCTTAATGTCATTCTCCGCACCCTGTCGCTTCTCATTCTGAAACTGTGTGGCTGGAAGGTCACCGGTGCCCTGCCTGCCGATCTGAAAAAGGCGGTGTTCATTGCGGCACCGCATACCAGCAACTGGGATTTGCCGTTCACGCTGTTTGTGGCGTTTGCGCTGCGCCTGAAAATCTACTGGATGGGCAAGGAAGAAATCTTCAAGCCACCGTACCGGGGCGTGATGATGTGGCTGGGTGGCATTCCGGTGCAGCGCGTGGCCGCCACCAACATGGTGACGGCATCGGCCAATGCACTGTCTTCCGTGGATGACCTGATTCTGGTAGTGGCGCCGGAAGGAACGCGTAGCAAGGCGCTGTACTGGAAGACGGGATTTTATTACATCGCACACTCGGCGCAGGTGCCGATTGTGATGGCGTTTCTGGATTACGAACGCAAGGTTGGTGGCGTGGGCCCGGTGTTGTACCCCTGCGGTGACATTGAAAAAGACATGGTTGTCATCAAGGATTTCTACAAGGGCATCAAGGGCAAGCGCGCGGATCTGTTTCACGAGGACTGAGTGCGTCCTGATGCGGCATTAACGAAAAGGCTCGTACCGTCAGGTGCGGGCCTTTTCTGTTTGCAGTGACAGCAATCCCCAGGTGACGAGTCCGCCGACGGTAGCGAGCAGCATGTCCTTGTGGGCATCCCAGATATCGCCCTGGGTGCCGAGATAGGCCATGCCGACGTCGCCGGCAAACGTGACGGCGGCGCCCCACTCCACCAGTTCGTAAACCAGTGAGCTGGCCATGATGAATTCCACGGTGAAATAACTTGCCCAACGGCTGTGCAGTGCGGCGCGGTCGATGAGGATTTCGCGCATGGGCAGAAACAGCAGCAGGCCGTAGCAGAAGTGCACGAGGCGATCAAAGTGATTGCGCTGCCAGCCGAGCATGTCGTTGAGGCTGGTGCCGAACACCATGCGGGTCCACTCGTTATACGGCACGAGTGAGTAGGTGTAGTGGGCGCCGACGATGTGCAGCGTGCCGAAGGCAAAGATCAGCCACCATGACACGTTGCTGAGGGGGCGCCGGCGCTGCTGCAAAAACAGGAAGACGGCAAAGATCGCCGTCATCATGTTTTCCAGTAACCAGGTGGCGCGGTCGTAGGGGGCAATGCCGACGATGACGGCAATCACGAGGAATGCCGGCAACAGGATACGGATCGGGTTTTTCATCAGCAGGGTCACTGGTCGTGATGTATAAAAAAGCCTGCTTGCGCAGGCTTTTTCATTTACCGCAGGTTGCTGTTGTAGCCGCAAACGCCGGCGGCCACTTCCAGCTCGCGAATACTGTTTTCCAGATAGTCGAGCAGACGCTGCATGCTGGGCAGGGTACGACGGCAACCGATGAGGCCGAACTCGAGCGAGTCCACATAGCTGGTCAGCGTGATGTTGAGCGCAATGCGGTCGAGCACGATGGAGACGGGGTACATGCCCTGCAGGCGGGCGCCGTTCCAGTACAGCGGTTCTTTCGGGCCGGGCACGTTGGAAATGACCACGTTGAACGCCTGCCACTTGGGTGCGAGCCCGGTGAGCAGGGTGACGCCGGTCGGTGCCAGTGTGAGCGCGGTGTAGTTGAGGATTTCTTCCTGGCTCATGCCCTTGAAGCGCGCCTTGGCTTCTTCCACTGATGCCTTGATGACGCGCATGCGGTTGGTCGGGTCGGCAATGTGGGTGCCGAGATTGGCGAGAATCACGCCGATCTGGTTGCCTGAATCGCTGTCGTCCTGACGCAGTGACATGGGCACCATGGCAATCAGGGGCATGTCGGGCAATGCGCCCTGGCTGATGAGGTATTCACGCAGGGCGCTGCCACACATGGCAAGCACCACATCGTTGAGCGTGACACCAAACGCCTTGGCAATGGTCTTGATGCGCGTCATCGAATACGACTGCGCGGCAAAGCGGCGCGAGCCGGTGATGGGCTCGTTGAGAATGGAGTGCGGTGCCTGGAACACGGACACGTAGTTGGGGTCTTTCTTGGCCTTCTTGGAGGCCTTCATGACTTCGCGGATAACGTTGGGCAGTGTGGCGGCCTGTTTGCCGAGGCCGGCCGTCAGGCGTGCGAGGCCGCCGGCCACGTCGGTGGGGTGCAGGCTGACCGGCCGCTTGCGCGGCGTTTGTGCCCACACCGGCGGCAGATCGCGGGCTTCGGGGTCGGTGGACAGCGCACGCATGCCCAGACGCATGGCGGCAACGCCGTCGCACATGGAGTGGTGAATCTTGGAGTACAGGGCAAAGCGTTTGCCCTGGATGCCCTCGATCAGGTGGACTTCCCACAGCGGGCGGGCGCGGTCGAGCAGGTTGGAGTGCTCGGCAGACACCAGTGCCAGCAGCTCGCGGATACGGCCGGGCTTGGGCAGTGCTTCGTGACGGAAGTGGTGATCAATGTCGAAGTGTTCGTCCTCGTCCCAGAACGGCTGGCCGAAACGGCTGACCAGGCGGCGACGGAACAGGCCCTGCGGCTGGCAGCATTCGCGCATCTGCTCGGCCAGTTCCCGGATGTACTTGGGTCCCGCATCTTCGGGGAAAGTGAAGAGCTGGAGACCAGCGACATGCATGGGTTGCTGGCGCTTTTCCATGAGCAGGAAAAGCTGGTCGACCGGACCGAGTGGCGTCATGAGGGAATCCTTGCTGCTGACTGCGGGACGGGGTGCCGGCGACTTCTTCCCTGACGGCATACCCCTGAACCTGCATAGGATAACGCAAGACGTGGCGCACCGGCAGCGGCGGCGGTCGGCAAGTCGTTTCGGATTGTGTGCCGGATTGTGTAGGGACTGTGCGGATGCCGGCCAGTCGTTTTGCCAAACCGGACAAGGCGCTACACTGGCCGGATTGAGCCCGGAGTTTTTATGACCACACGCGATGATCTCGCCCATATCCGCAAGGACTACACCCGTCACAGCCTGGGCCCGGAGGATTGTCTGGCGAACCCGCTGGCGCAGGTCAGTCGCTGGCTGGATGAGGCGATTGCCGCGCAGGTGAACGAGCCGACCGCGATGAATGTGGCGACGGTGGAGAATGGCCGGCCGTCGGCGCGCATGGTGCTGCTCAAGGGCATTGAGGACGGTGGCTTTGTTTTCTACACGAACTTCGAGAGCCGCAAGGGCCGCCAGATTGGCGACAACCCGTTTGCCGCACTGACGATGTTCTGGCCGGAGCTGGAGCGCTCGGTGCGTGTGGAGGGCCGGGTGGAAAAGGTGGCGCCGGCAGTGGCGGATGCCTATTTTGCTTCGCGCCCCTATCAGAGCCGCGTGGGAGCATGGGCCTCGTTGCAGAGCCAGCCGCTCGATGGCACGGCCACGCTGGTGGCGCGTGCTGCAAAATATGCGGCGCAGTACGTGACGGGCGTGCCGCGCCCGCCGCACTGGGGAGGGTATGCCGTGATACCTGATCGTATCGAGTTATGGCAGGGCCGCCCTTCCCGTCTGCATGACCGCGTGCTGTACCTGCCGGATGGCAATGGCGGCTGGACGCGGCAGCGCTTGTATCCCTGAGCGTTGATTGTTTGTGCAGCCAGGCCTGTGTGAATCAGATCACACGGCTTTTGATGCTGTCCGGAATCAGATGCAGGACCGGCATGATCAGGCTCCAGGGGAAGCGGGGCACCACCATGTTTTTTTTCTTCTTTTCGATGCCGTCGACTATTTCCTTCGCGACTTTTTCCGGGGTCGCGACAAAGGGATATTTTTCCATTCCCGGGGCGATGTCGGTATTCACAAAGCCAGGGTGCACGATGGTGACATCGATCTTGCGCTTGGCGACTTCCATGCGCAGTGCTTCGAGATAATTGGTGAGCGCGGCCTTGCTGGCGGAATAGGCGCCGCTGCCGGGAATGGCGAAGCTGGCCGAGACCGAGGAAATGCCGACCAGATGGCCGTGGCCCTGCTGCTTGAACTGGGCCATGGCCACATCAATCACGGCGATGGCGCCGAGCAGGTTGGTTTCGATGATGCGGCGGTCTTCGGCGATGTTGCCGTCGCCGGCCTTGCGCACACCGGTGACGCCGGAATTCACGATGACCAGATCCACGGTGCCGAAGGCGTGCATCATGTCATTCATGACGGGCGCCACGTTGCCTTCCTTGCACACATCGAGCGAGGCTACCTTTACCGTGATGCCATGGGCGGCGCGCAATTCGGTTGCGAGCTGGTTGAGCTGTTCCTGGTTGCGGGCAAGCAGGCCGAGGTTATAACCGCGTGATGCCAGCTCGCGGGCCAGTGAGGCACCGATGCCGCGCGAGGCGCCGACAATAAGGGCAGTTCTTTTTGCAGCTGTGCTGGACATGGTGCTTCTCCTGATCATGACGCCGAGTATAGGGAGTGATGCGGGTTCATCCCATAGCCGTGATTGTCAGATGAGGCCGACTTGCTGTGACTGAAGGTCAGGCAACGCCCATAAAAAAGGCCGGACACAAGGTCCGGCCAGCGGGTCCGCGCGATCCCTGCGCGAATTCTTTCAGGTAGTGCTTACTGCATGGAGAACGAGTCGTTGTCCATCTGCATCAGGGACTTTGGCGATGCGATGATGCCGGCGATGTGACCCTTGGCGCGTGGCAGCAGACGGTCGAAGTAGAACTCGGCTGTCTGGATCTTGGCCTTGTAGAACTCCGGTGTTTCCGAGCCGCCCTTTTCCAGCTTTTCGAATGCAACGGCGGCCTGCACGGCCCAGAAATAGGCCATGGTGACGTAGCCGGAATACATCAGGAAGTCGTAGCAGGCAGAGCTGACGATTTCACGTTCCTTGCGGGCGGTGAGCATGGTGCGCACGGTGAGCATGTTCCACTGGGCGGCGAGCTTGGAGAGCTGCCACACGAACGGACGCATCTTGCCGTTGAGGGCGTTGTCCTTGCAGAAGTTCAGCATGATGCCGGTGAAATCACGCACGGCCTTGCCACGGGTCATGATCAGGGTCTTGCGGCCGAGCAGGTCGAGTGCCTGGATGCCGGTGGTGCCTTCGTACAGCGTGGCAATACGCGCATCGCGGGCGATCTGCTCCATGCCGTGTTCCTTGATGTAGCCGTGGCCACCGAGAACCTGCATGCCAATGTTGGCGGATTCCAGACCCATTTCGGTGAGGAAGCCCTTGAGGATCGGGGTGAGGAAGCCGAGCTTGTCATCCCAGTGCTCGTACTTCTTTTTGTCGTTCTCGATGATGCCGTTCACCATGTGATCCGCATACTGTGCGGAGTAGTACAGCATGGCGCGACCGCCTTCAGTGATGGCCTTCTGCGTGAGCAGCATGCGGCGTACATCACCGTGCCAGATCAGGGCGTCGGCGACCTTGTCCGGTTCCTTCTTGCCGGAAACGGCGCGCATGGAGCGGCGCTCCTTGGCGTACGGCAGCGAGCCCTGGTAGGACAGCTCGGAGTGGGCGATGCCCTGGACGGCGGTGCCGATACGGGCGGAGTTCATGAAGGTGAACATGGCGTTGAGGCCGCCATTGGGTTCGGCGATCAGGTAGCCGGTGGCGTCATCGAAGTTCATCACGCAGGTGGCGGAGGCGCGGATGCCCATCTTGTGTTCGATGGAGCCGCAGGCCACGGCATTGCGTGCGCCGACAGTGCCATCGGGATTGGCGAGGAACTTGGGCACGATGAACAGCGAGATGCCCTTGGTGCCGGCCGGTGCATCGGGCAGGCGTGCCAGCACGATGTGGATGATGTTTTCGGCGAGGTCATGCTCACCGGCAGAAATGAAGATCTTGGTGCCGGTGATCTTGTAGCTGCCGTCAGCCTGCGGTTCGGCCTTGGTCTTCATCTGGCCAAGGTCGGTGCCGCAGTGCGGTTCGGTCAGGCACATGGTGCCGGTCCAGCGACCTTCCACCAGCGGCGGCATGAAGGTGTTCTTCTGCTCGGTGGTGCCGTGCTGCATGATGGTGTTCATGCAACCCAGCGACAGGCCGGGGTACATGGTGAAGGACCAGTTGGCGGTGCCCATCATTTCCGACTTGATCAGGCCGAGCGACATCGGCATGCCCTGTCCGCCGTATTCCTGCGGGTGCGACAGACCCTGCCAGCCGCCAGCCACGTACTGGTCGTAGGCTTCCTTGAAGCCCTTGGGGGTGCGCACTTCGCCATTCTCGAAGTGGCAGCCTTCCAGATCGCCGGAGAGGTTCAGTGGCGCAATGACGTCTTCACAGAGCTTGGCGCATTCACCCAGGATCGCATCCACCATGTCCGGGGTGGCATCGCCGCCGTTGGACAGCTTGCTGTAGTGCTTCGGGTAATCGAACACTTCGTTCATCAGGAAGCGCATGTCGCGCAGCGGAGCCTTGTAGGTCGGCATGAAAGCACCTCGTTATGGGGGTAAAGCGGATCTCTGGAACGCGCACAGGGCTGGATCGCCTGGCCATGGAGAGCCGTCAAGAAGCGCTTTATACGCGAGCAAGGTCAGGCCTGCATTGACAACATTGCCGCTTTTGCCGGTTTTTTCGGTAAATGAACAGGTCTGCTACAACACCATGTGTCAACCATACGGTCATGATGGCGTTACTGAGGCTGTACGGATTTGTCATGCCCGGATGCTACGCTTCCGGTTTCCCTTCGCAGCCGCGGTTGCCACGAAGTATCAAGACAGCGGGCGCATGCCCATTGGTTGGCAAACACATCATGCTGAAACGACTTTCTCTTGCTGCCGTGCTGGTGGGCATGGCATTGCCCGTGGCGGCGGCCGAGGTCCTGTCACGCGAGGCACCGGTGCCGGCGTCCTGTGCCGTGCCTGCGGTGCCGCTGGATCTGGCCACGGTGGTGCGGCTAGCGCTGTGCCGGCATCCGGATACCCGGACCGCGTGGCTGAATGCCGAGGCTCAGGCGGCACGGGTGGATTCTGCCAGGGTGCCCTATCGGCCGACGCTGGATGCATCGCTGGGCCAGACCCGCAATGTTGGCGATAACGTCACGCCTGGCAATGAAGACCGGACCACGGCAGCGCTGTCACTGGGCTGGCTGCTGTACGACTTCGGGGCGCGTGCGGCGGGCAAGGCGCAGGCGGAGCGCACCCTGGATGCCTTGCGTGCGAGCCAGGACGATGCCTTGCAGTCCGTCTTGCAGCGTGCGGTGGAGGCGTATTACCTGTGGCTGGCTGCGGACGCCAGCCTGCTTGCGGCCCGTGATTCCGAAACGGCGGCGGCCGAGACCCTGCGTGCCGCCGGCGTGCGGCAGCGGGTGGGCGTGGCAACGCGCGAGGATGTGCTGCAGTCACAGACGTCGCTGTCGCAGGCGCGCCTTGGTGTGCTGACCAGGGAGGGCGAGCAGCAGGTGGCCCGTGGCCGCATGGCGATCATGCTGGGGCTGCCGGCGTCCACCTCGCTGACACTGGCAGAAACCCAGGCCATTCCGGAGAGCCCTGCCCTGCCGCCACTGGCAAGTTTTCTCACCGCCGTTGACCAGCGCCCCGATGTGATGGCGCAGGGCGAACGGGTGAAGGCCAGTGAAGCGGCGCTGACCCAGGCACGGGCCAGACACAGGCCCGACATCAGGCTGTCGGCCGATCAGACGTGGACGCAGAACAACAGCAATGACAGCGATACCGGCAGCATTGGCGTGCGCCTTAACGTGCCGCTGTATACCGGCGGCCAGCGTGCGGCCGATGTGCGGCTGGCCGAGGCACAGCTGGCGCTGACGCGAACGGACCTGGAACGGCTGCAACAGGATGCCTCGCAGGAAATATGGGAAGCCTGGCAGACACTGAAGACGGCAACGGCTGCGTTCTCGGCCACGCGCGATCTTGTGGGCGCTGCCGAAGAATCGCACCGCGCCGCCACGGCGCGTTACAAGGCCGGGCTTGGCGACCTCATCAATGTGCTGAATGCACAAAGCTCGCTGGCGGATGCACGCCAGCAGTTTGTGAAGGCCCGCTATGAGTGGGCGCGTGCGCGTATTTCCCTGGCCCGCGCGACCGGGACACTCGGATTTTCATCGCTGGATCATTCAGCACAGGTTAATGCGACAGGCGACACATCGGGCACCATGCCTGCGCCGGAGATGGCACCATGACATTGAAAGGTTTATTGCGCCCGCGGGTGCTGGTTGTACTGGCGCTGGTTGTACTGGTGGCAGCAGGATTTGTGGCGTGTCGCGACAAGGGTGATGCCACCAGTTACCGCACGGAAAATGTTGATCACGGTGACATTGCCCAGACGGTTTCGGCCAATGGCACGCTGAACCCGGTGACGCTGGTGAGCGTGGGCACACAGGTGTCCGGCACCATTACGGATCTGTATGTTGATTTCAATGACCGCGTTGAAGCGGGCCAGATCCTGATGCGGCTTGATGACGCCCTGCTGCGCGCGGCACTGCAGCAGAGCGAGGCAAATTATGCGTCGGCACAATCGGCCCTGCGTCTGGCACAAAGTGATGTCGAGCGCATTGCACCACTCGCCAAGGACGGCTTTGTGTCGCAGCAGGAACTGGACAGGTCACAGCAGGCGTTGAAGGATGCGCAGGCAAAAGTCGCGCAGACCAATGCGCAGGTAAAAAAGGATCGCACCAATCTTGATTATGCCGTGATCCGTTCGCCGGTCTCCGGTGTGGTGGTGTCGCGTGCCGTGGATGCCGGTCAGACAGTAGCCGCAAGCTTCAATACGCCGGAGCTGTTCAAGATTGCCAGGGATTTGCGCGAGATGCAGATTGATGCGTATTTTTCAGAGGCAGACATTGGCCAGATTGTGGTCGGTACGCCGGTATCGTTCCGTGTGGATGCATTTTCCGGTCGGCGTTTTGCCGGCATCGTGAAACAGATCCGTCTTAATCCGAAAAACGAATCGAATGTGGTGAGCTACAACGTTGTGGTGAATGTTGATAACGCCGACCAGAAGCTCTTGCCGGGCATGACGGCTTATGTGGACATCAAGGTACAGGAGAAAGACGGCGTATTGCGGGTGCCGAATTCGGCGCTGCGCTTCAAGCCGACGGACGAAAGCCGGGTGGTAAAGGCGGCAGAGTCTTCTTCATCCGGAAAATCGGCGGCAGCATCTCCGGCAAACGGCGGGGATGAATCAGGTAATAGCGAGCGTCGGCGCTCCAGTCGTGCGGGCGGCAATGGTCGTGTGTATGTGCTGCGTGACGGCAAGCTGCATGAAGTGCGCGTGGCCATTGGCATTACGGATCGTCGCTATACCGAGTTGCGTGACAAGGCACTGAAAGCAGGTGATGCAGTGGTGGTGGGTGAAGGCGAAGGTGCTGCTGGTGCAGCGGGCGGTTCTCCACGCGGCATGCAGTTTGGCATGTAGGAGCCTGACATGACCACAGCGGTAATCCGCACGCGCGGCATCATCAAGGAATTTGCGTCGGGGACAGGCCCGGTGCGCATCCTGCACGGCATTGACCTGCAGGTGGATGCCGGCGAATTTGTTGCGGCGATGGGCCCGTCCGGCTCTGGCAAATCCACCTTCATGAACATTCTGGGTTGTCTCGACAGTCCGACCTCCGGTGATTATTTCCTGAATGGCGAATCCGTTGGTTACCGCGAGGCTGCGCAACTTGCCGCCATCCGCAATCGTGCGATCGGGTTTGTGTTTCAGGGTTTCAACTTGCTGCCGCGCAGCACGCTCGCCGATAACGTGGCGCTGCCGCTGATTTATGCCGGCGTGCCGACTGCCGAACGTCGTGCACGCGCTGCCGACATGCTGGCACGTGTGGGACTGGGTAACCGGCTTGATGCCTATCCGGCACAGATTTCCGGTGGCCAGCAGCAACGTGTGGCGATTGCGCGCGCACTGGTGAATCGTCCGGCGCTGGTGCTGGCAGACGAGCCTACCGGCAACCTTGATACAAAAACCAGTGCAGAAATCATGGCGCTGTTCGAGTCGCTTAACCGTGATGACGGCATCACCATCCTGCTGGTCACGCATGAAACCGATATTGCGATGCACGCAAAGCGGCTGGTGCGTCTGGTTGATGGCCACATGGCGTATGACGGTCCCGTGGCCGAAGGCCTCAAGCAGCACCTGGAGATGCACTGATGTTCGGGTTCATGTTGCGTGAAGCCCTTTCGGCCATGCTGGCAAATCGCCTGCGCAGTTTTCTCACCATGCTGGGCATGATCATTGGCGTGGCTGCCGTCATCCTCATGCTGGCCATTGGTGCCGGCGTGCAGAAGCAGGTGAACAGTGCGATTGCGAGCATGGGCTCCAACCTGTTCATCGTGATGCCGGGAGCGACCTCGGCCAACGGGGTGCGCACCGGTTTTGGTGGTGCACAGAACCTGACCCTGGGCGATGCCAATGCCATCCGCCAACTGGATGGCGTGAAGTACATGGCGCCGTTGCTGCAGAACAATTCGCAGGTGGTGTATGGCACCAACAACTGGAACACGCAGATCATCGGCACCAATGCGGATTATCTGGGGCTGCGCGACTGGCCGGTGGTGGAAGGTTATGTTTTTGATGAGGCCGAAATGCGTACTGGTGCGCAGGTGGCCCTTGTTGGCCAGCAGATTGTCGAGAATCTTTTTGGTGGCCTGAGCCCCATTGGCGAAACCATCCGCATCCGCAACCAGCCTTTCCAGGTTGTGGGGGTGCTGGGTACCAAGGGCCAGAGCCTGGATGGTCGTGACCAGGATGACACCATCATTGTGCCGCTGACCACGGCGCAGCGCCGTCTGGCCGGGCCACGTTTCCGTGATTCGTTGCGCATGATCATGGTGCAGGCCGACAACGAAAACGTCATGGTGCGCGTGCAGACCTCCATGCAGGACCTGCTGCGGGAACGGCATCGTCTGGGTGATGACCAGGATGATGACTTCACCATCCAGAACCTGACGGCGCTGGCGAACACGGCGGCCGAGACAACGGCGGTGATGTCGCTGATGCTGGGTGCGATTGCCTCGATTTCGCTGATCGTTGGTGGCATCGGCATCATGAACATCATGCTGGTGTCTGTGACGGAGCGTACGCGTGAAATCGGTATCCGCATGGCGATCGGCGCACGCCCTGCCGATATTCGCCTGCAGTTTTTGCTGGAGGCGGTCATCATTTCGATAGCGGGTTGCCTGATCGGGGTGCTGATCGGTATTGCGGGAGCGTTTGCGGTGGCGAGCACCGGCAAGCTGCTGGTGCTGGTGACGGTGTCATCGATGCTGCTGGCGTTTGCGGTGGCGGCCGGCATTGGCATATTTTTCGGATTTTATCCCGCCAACAAGGCGGCCCGCCTGAAGCCGATCGAAGCGCTGCGTTACCAGTAACGGGTACTCATTCAGCCCGCGATGAAAAGCCCGCATGACAGCGGGCTTTTTTCATGCGGCGTTTTCGGTGCGAGGTGCCGGCGCATCAACGGCGTCACGCTGAAGGATGCGTGGCCAGCGGGGATGGATCATGGCGGTTTGTGGCTCGGCTTCCTGCGTCACGACATAGACACGGGCTTCGCCATCGATGAAGGCCATGAGCCCCTGGATGAACTCGCCCTCCTCCAGGTCAAACCAGTAGCGCTGGCCTTCGGCGTCCTTTTCCATGAAGCGTTCGACGGCAATCTGCACGGGCCTGGGGTTGAGGCGGGTCCAGCGGCCATCCTTGATGGAGGACAGTCGCGCCCAGCCACCTTCGGGAAATCCGCACATCTCTTCACGACGCTTGCCCCAGGTGATCCACTCGATCTGGCCGTCGCGCTTGCGCACGGGAAGTTTTGCACTGGGGTGGGGAAAAAAAACCTTGGTGTCCTGCAGCTGTATTGCTCCGCACATGACCGGATTCTTCTGGTTAATGGGGGGCAGCCTACGGTCGTCCCTGTGTGCTGTCCCGGTATCAAGCTGATATGCCGGACGGGTCCTTTGGGTGGCAAACAGTCCGTTTGCCGGGTCCGGCATCACATAGTTGCCGCCTAACGTTAGCTATAGTGTCGTTAGCGACAGTCGGCCCAGTCTAGCAAAAAAATTCCGGGCAGGTCATGCCACAGCCTGTGCACTCATTCGGCATCTTCATGCGTGACGGCGTCGGCTGCCTCGTTGGCGTCATCCAGCCATTCGCGCCAGACCGCGACCATGACGGCCAGGATGACGGGACCGATGAACAGGCCCACCATGCCGAAGGCGGCCAGACCGCCCAGCACACCGAACATGACCAGCAGGAAGGGCATGCGGGTGGCGCTGGAGATGACCAGTGGCCGGATGATGTTGTCGATCCAGCTGACGACAAGGGCGCCCCACAGGAACAGGCCGATGGCAGCCCAGGTCTCGCCTGTCAGGAACAGCCAGATGCAGACGGCGCCCCAGGCAAACGGGGTGCCGAAGGGAATGAAAGCGATGAGTGCCGTGAGCACACCCAGAAAGACCGGATTGCCCATGCCGGCAAAAGCATACCCGATGCCGGCCAGCAGGCCCTGGGCCATTGCCGTCAGCACAATACCGTAGACCACCGCGCGGGCCATGTCGCCCATGGCGCGCAGATAGTCGTCGATGCGTTCGTCCAGTACCTGGGTCAGCACAAGGCGGATCTGCTTCACCACGACTTCGCCATCACGGTAGAGGAAGAAGGCAGTGAGCAGGGCAAAGCCGAGCTTGCCCATGTTGCGCCCTACGCCGCCGACAAATCCGGCGGCATGGTTGACGCCGTAATTGCTCCATTCGGTGATCTGGGCTTTCAGTGCTTCCGGGCTGGCATTGAGGCGGTCGAGAAAGGCCTGCAACTCGTTGCCGAGCCAGGGGATGTTGCGGAAGGCCTCGGGCACGACCAGATTGCCCCGCGAAAGCTGCTGGGCAATCTGCTGGTAAACGCCGCTGACCTCGCTTTGCAGCAGGAAGACCACCCACAGGATGGGCAGGATCAGCGTGAGGGCCAGCATCACGGTCATGGCCAGTGCCGAGGGGGTGTGGCGTCCCCGGAAAACCGTGCGCAGGCGCAAGTAGAGGGGCCAGGTGACATACACCAGAATGCCGGCCCAGGCCACGGGGATGATGAAGGGTCTGAGTACCTGCCAGGCCAGCAGCAGGAGGCCGGCAAGAAAGACACCGAGCAGGAGGCGACGACTGTTCCAGGGATGCAGCGGGTCCATGAGAGGTCCGTGTGTGGCAGTTATCCCATTCTCGCTGTGGTATCGCCAATCCGCCAGTGCCGATGGCGCAACGCGTCACATATTCTGTGAAAGAGGGGCCGGCGTGGCGGCGGCACGCCCCATCATTGCACGCTCTGCCTCGATCCAGTCACGTGCCCGTGCATTGAGCACCTTGGCCGGTGTGCCGTGCGAGTCTATCGGCGTGCCGATCACAACGTGGATGACGCCGGGACGCTTGAGCATTGTGCCACGTGGCCAGCAGTCACTGGAGTTGAGCGACACTGGCAGCAAGGGAACACCGGTGCGGGCGGCCAGCATGGCACCACCGACATTGTAGGGAAGTTGCTCGCCTGGTCGTGCCCGGGTGCCCTCGGGGAAAATGATGATGCGGTAACCTGCCGCCAGCCGTTCTTCGCCCTGGCGCAGCACCGCCTTGAGTGCCTGTGCCGGTTCACCGCGATTGATGGCGATCGGATTCAGCAGGCGCAGGGCCCAGCCAAAAAACGGAATCGAGAGAAGTTCGCGTTTGAGCACGGTGGTGGAGGGAAACAGGAGGGATTGCAGGAACAGGGTTTCCCACGCGCTTTCATGTTTGGACAGCACCACACAGGCACCGTCAGGAATATTTTCAGCACCTGTCACTTCGTAACGGATACCGCAGGTAATCTTTGCCCACCAGACGCCAAAGCCACACCAGGCCACGCAAATGCGATAGGCCATGTCGCGTGAAAATACACCGACGACGGAGGCCAGCACGCTTTGCACCATCATGGAGAGCGAGTAGCCCACGTAAAAAACCAGCGAGCGCAGAAAAAGCCATCCTGTTTGCATTGCGATCCCTCTGGTTCATGGTGTGCATTGCCTGGTGAGCAGGCGGAAACAGCATACCTGAGGGCGCAGGAGGGACAAGCAAAAAG
>JBASJP010000096.1:0-4202 GCA_049655345.1 Moraxellaceae bacterium | reverse complement strand
GGATATGCAGCACCGGGCTTGGCAGGGGCAAGGGTTTGATGAAGCGGATGTCGATGTCGCTGATGGTGACACCGCTGCGCTGTACGGCCTCGAACACCTGCGCAAAGGCACCATAGCCATGCATGATGCAGCCGCGGAAACGGGTGTATTTTGCAAATGCCGGCAGCGTGTGGATCGGATTGAAATCACCGGTCAGGTAGAAAAATTTCACGCCTTCATTTGCTGCCGCCTGCCATTTGGCCACCGTGTGATAGTCCGGCTCGGTTCGTGCGTCGGCCTTGTCGGTGTCCGGGCGTTTTTTCAACATTACGGCGGCCATGGCATCGACGGTGATGGCATTGGGCGCACTAGCGGTGCCAACCTCGACACGGGAATGAATGCGGGCACGATACCCGTCGTCAGAGGCCTCGACGAGTTTGCCGCGCAGCACGAGCGTTTCCCCGGCCGGCAGTGGCGTGTGGATTTGCAGCCGCACACCCTGGTTGAGCACGCTGAGCAGCGGGTAGGGTGATTGCGCCGTCAGTGCCGACACCATTGGCAGGGCAATGCGGGCACTGACCATGTGTGGCGGAATGCTGCCGGCATAGCGCGACGGCTCTGCACCAGCCCAGGCCTTGTACGTATCCAGCAACAACGCCGAGGGCGGCGTCTGCAACTGCATCAGCGTGGCGTTGGTGGCCGGGCCCTTGCGCGGCAACAGCGACCGCGCGGCACCGATCAGGAAGGCACTGATGGTGGCGGTCTGCTCGGTGAGCAGGCGGGCGGGAATGACGGCCGGGGTCATTGCAGGAGTAGCAGCAGGGGTGACAACAGACATGAGCAACACACCAGATGGTCAGATGACGCCATCATGGCGGACAAAGGGTGTGGTCTGAAGGGAGGATGACGACAAGGGGCATGCAGAAAGTGACAGTCGCGCCGCGCTCAGGCAATCTAGGATCAGGCGATCTCATTCTTCCCTGCGAATGTTCCGGAGCTGCCCTTGCGTTATCCCGTCACCTATTCCCGTTTGCTGGCACGCGAGCTGAGGCTTGATGCGAAGGGGCAGGCCGGGCTGCTGGCGGGTACAGGCCTGACGCCGGAGGATCTGGCGGCCCTGGACCAGCTCATCAGCGAAGCAGACCAGCTCACCATTATCCGCAATGCCTTGCAGCTGGGCGGCCGGCCCACGCTGGGGCTGGAGATAGGCAGTCGCCTGTCGCTGGCCGCGCATGGCCCTCTGGGCCAGTTGCTGTCGTCCAGCCCGTCACTGGGCGATGCCTGGCGGGCGCTGGAGCGCTTTCATGCCCTGCGCGTGCCACTGGTGCAATTATCGCGGCGCGTTGACGGCGACCGGATGGCAATCTGCCTCACGCTTCAGCACACGCCCGATGAGGCCGGCCTGTTCCTTATCGAGGTCATGATGGTGACGGTGCAGCGCGGTATCGAGTTGCACATTGGCCGTCGCCTGCGTGAGGCGACCCTGCAGTTTGCCTATCCGGCCCCCGCGCATGCCGAGGCTTACTCACGCTATCTGCATGGCAGGTGCGAGTTCGGGGCCGCGGAGACTGCCCTGGTCATTCCGCTGGCATTGATGGAACAGCCCAATCCCTTTCGCGACCAGCGCGCGTGGGAGCAGGCCCTGCAGCATTGCGAGTTGCTCGAACAGTCACTGGAATCCGGGTCGCCGGCAGTGTGGAGCAATCGCATCACGCACCTGTTGCAGCAGAACCCGGGGCAGTTGTGGACGCTGCTCAAGGTGGCGGCACACTTCAACCTCTCGCCGCGCACGCTCATGCGTTATCTGGGTGCGGAAGGCACCAGTTATCAGTATGTTCTTGATCGCGAGCTGGCGCGTCAGGCCCTGTTGCACATGAGCTCGCCACGGCACACCACGGAGTCGGTGGCGCTGGCGCTGGGCTATCAGGATGCCACTGCATTCCGGCGGGCATTCAAGCGCTGGTTTGGCGAGCCGCCTTCGGTTTACCTGAAGCGTAACCACGAGATTTACCTGAGGAATGACAAGCCAGGCTGAGTCTGCGTGCCGGCAGGTTTCCAGTTGTCGTCCAAACGCCGCATAATGATTTCTGGTGTGCCACTCCCCGTAACCGTTCCGGAGTCATGATGAAACGTCCCAGTATTTTTATTACCGGTGCTGCTGCCGGTATTGGTCGTGCTGCTGCCCTGCATTTTTCACGGCAGGGATGGTTTGTCGGTGCGTTCGACGTGGATGAGGTTGGTCTGGCGGGACTGAAGGCCGAGCTGGGCGAGTGCGTGACCGGCAAACTGGATGTGTGCGATTACGCGGTCTGGGAGACGGCGCTGGAATCCTTTTTTGTTGCAGCAGGCGGCCGTCTGGATGTGCTGCTCAACAATGCCGGCATCCTGGCCTCCGGGCCTTTTGAAAATACGCCGATCGAGCGTCATCACCTGATTGTGGACATCAACATCAAGGGCGTGATGAATGGCTGTCATGCAGCATTGCCATGGTTGCAGCGGACACCGCGCAGTCGTGTCATCAACATGGCCTCTGCCTCGGCCATTTATGGCCAGCCTTCGCTGGCCACGTATTCAGCCACCAAGTTTGCCGTGCGCGGACTGACCGAGGCACTTGATCTGGAGTGGCAGCAATTCGGTGTGCGCGTGATGAGCGTATGGCCGCTGTTTGTGCAGACCGCCATGGTTGATGGCATGGATGCAAAAAGCATCAGCGCACTGGGCGTGAAGCTGACGGCACAGGACGTGGCCAACGTGATCTGGCAGGCTGCAATGCATGACGGCAGGCCGAAAGTGCACTGGCCCGTGGGTTTGCAGAGCAAGCTGTTCCAGCAGACCTCAAAATATTCGCCGGAGTGGCTTAACCGCTTTATCAATTTTCACATTGCCGCCAGGCATTGATTGAAAAGTACTGAAAAAACACAGTGCAGCGCGCAATAAAAAAGCCCCGGTGCCGTAAAGCACCGGGGCTTTTTTATTCAGTACGTATTACTTCACGATGTCCAGCAGTTCCACTTCAAACGGCAGCACCGAGTTTGGCGGAAGCGGGCCTGCACACTGGTCGCCAGGCCAGATTGGCCGGGGTCACGTGATTTGGCTGGCGGCATGTACAAATGGAAACCATAGTTCACATATCCGTCTGATTCGGTCTTGGATATACTTCTGCGCATGGCTCGATTATTAACCGTGATGATCCTGATAGTTTCCCTGCTGGGGCAGAGTACTCTGGCGGGTGATATGTCGTGGACGCTGGAAACCCCGGATGATGTCAGTCATGCCTTGATGCACTGGGAAAGTGAAGGACATCATCACCATGATGATGGTTCTTTCAAGTCCGATGATTCCTCGGAGTCAACACGGCATGTCATGTCAGACCATGGTGGTTGTTGCATGATGATGTCGGATGGACTGCTTTTCACTCCCGAGTATGTCACGGACAGTCCCCCCGGGTTTTTGATCAGCCTTCACCAACCTCCTTCGCTTGACGGGCCCTTGCGGCCACCTCGCCTGATTTCCTGATGCCCGGGTCTCGGGACTCCAGCATGGGCTGAGAGTTTCCATGTACTTGTCTTGCTGTCGCGTCATTGTTGTGGTGCGCAGGCAGCAGGATATCCCTGTCATTCATGGATCAGGTAACTCATGAAACCGATTTTTGTACTCGCCTTGGCATTGGTGGCGAGTGTGGCAGCGGTGCCCACAGCCCGTGCGCAGGCGGATGTGGCGCCTGTTGCCGATGTGATCATGGCGGAGTCGAACGGTGCGAAAGTTTCACTGGCGGAGGCTGTCCGGCTGGCCTGGCAGCGGGCCCTGGCGTCGCGTGCTGCGTTAGGGCAGCGGCAACGGGCAGAGGCCGAGAAGCACGCTGCATTCCTTCCTTGGGCAGATGCCCCGTCTCTGGAAATCACTCACTGGAATGACCGCTGGCAGACCGATGCCGGTCAGCAGGAGTCTGAAGTCGGGCTCGCGTGGCCGCTGCTGATGCCGGGGCAGGGCTCTGCCCGCCGTGCCGATGCAAGGGCCGGTCTGGTGCAGGCAGAGGCTGCTGAACGGCTGGCGCTCCTGCAGCTGTCCCGCGAGGTGCAGGAGTCGGCGTGGGCGTTAGTAGCGCTGCATACGGAGCTGGCCCAGGCGGAGTCGAATCTCGCGACGCTGTCGGCGCTGGCGGACGATGTGGAGCGACGCGTTCGCGTGGGTGATCTGGCGCGGGCCGATGCGCTGGTGGCACG
>JBASJP010000095.1:0-10285 GCA_049655345.1 Moraxellaceae bacterium | reverse complement strand
GTTCCCTGTCAGGTAGTGTCCCCATGGATATCGAAGCCCTCATCAAGCAGCAGATCGCCGAAAACCCCGTCATCCTTTACATGAAGGGTACACCCCAGTTCCCGCAGTGCGGCTTCTCGGCCCGCGTAGTGGAAGTGATGACCCAGATCGGCGAGCCGTTCGCCTATGTGAATATTCTGGAAAACCCGGAGATTCGTGCCACTCTGCCCAAGATTGCCAACTGGCCGACCTTTCCCCAGCTGTGGGTGAAGGGCGAGCTGATCGGCGGCTGTGACATCGTCATGGAAATGATGCAGAAGAACGAACTGGCGCCGATTGTGAAGGAAGCTGCGCCGAAAAAGGACTGATCTTCGTGGATCGTGCTAATCGGTAGTAAAAAAGCCCGGCATTGCCGGGCTTTTTCATGGGCGCGATTGCCGGATGCCTGATCTGGATCAGTATCTAAATGATAATGATTTGCATTAGTTATTGTGTTTGTGTAGATTTCGCCCCATCAGGACCTTGCACTTTCGCCAGGCCGTCACCCTGAGGGCTCATCGTGTTGAACCTTTCCCGTCTTGCTGCCGCTGTTGCTGTTCTCTCGCTGTCTGTTTCCGCGCTGTCTGTTCCTGTCGTTGCCATGGCCGATGAGGCGATTCCTTCACTGGAGGCACTGGCTGCCCAGCTCAAGCTGCAGCAGGCCCAGATCGAGGCGTTGACCGCTCAGGTTGAAAGTCAGGAGAAGGCGGTAACGGAAGGTGGCACCTTCGGCAAGACCTCTCTGGGTGGTTATGGTGAGGTCTACTTCAAGAGCATTGATGACAGTACCGGCAAGAAGAAGGATGAGTTCGATGCCTACCGTCTGGTGCTGTTTGTCGGTCACCAGTTCAGTGACAAGGTGCGATTTGCCAGTGAGCTGGAAATCGAGCACGCCTATGTAAAGGACACTGATACCGACACCAACGGCGTAACGACCTCCATCAAGAAATCCGAAGGCTATGTGGCCGTTGAGCAGTTGTTCCTGGAGTACCAGTACGCGGACAAGCACCGCGCCGCCGCCGGCCAGTTGCTGGTACCAGTGGGCATCCTGAATGAAACCCATGAGCCGGACACATTTTATGGTGTGTTCCGTGCGCCGGTTGAACGTGAAATCGTTCCGGGTACCTGGTACGAGACGGGTGTGATGTTTTCCGGCGACATTCTGCCGGGCCTGTCCTATGACGCCATGATGAGCAGTGGCCTCAAGACCACGACAGGCAACATCAAGGATGGCCGTCAGCGCGGTTCGAAGGCTGATGGTGCCGATGTGGCCTACACCGCCCGTGTGAAGTACACCGGCATTGCGGGACTGGAGCTGGGTCTGACTGTGCAGGAGCAGCAGGACATGGCACAGGGTGGCGCCAAGGTTGCCGGCACCGATCTGGATGCCAGCATGATTGAAACCCATGTGGCCTATAAGACCGGTCCTTTCGGGTTGCGTGCCCTCTATGCCGAATGGGACATGAACGAAAATGCCTTGCTGGCCGCTGACCAGAAGCGCGCAGAGCAGAAGGGCTGGTATGTCGAGCCGTCCTGGAAGGTGGTGCCGACGGTGGGTGTGTTTGCCCGCTACAGTGAATGGGATAACGAAGCCGGCGATGCGGTGAACACCAACTGGCAGGAAAAGTCGGTGGGTGTGAACTGGTGGCTGCATGAGCGCGCTGTCGTCAAGGCCGACCTGCAGCGTCGTGATGATCCCAATGGCAGCAACAAGGATCAGGACGGTTTCAATGTCGGTATCGGTTTCAGCTTCTGATCGGCTGCCAATCTGACGATTCCAGAGCCCCGGCTGATCCCCGGGGCTTTTCTGCGTGAGGCGACAGGCATGTTTTCACGAATCCTTCTGCTGGTAGTTACCTTGTTACTGTCACTGCGCGTGGCTGCGGCGGAGGTGTCACTGGACGCGTTTCTGGCGGAGAGCTTTGCCGGGCCTGCGCCTGCCGCGCAAATGCTGTGGCTGACGCCGGAGCTCAAGACGCGTGCGGCAAAGGTGCTTGATCATCCGTATGCAGGCATGCGCGTGAAATACTGGCGCGAGGGTAACCGTACCGCCTGGGTGATTGACGAGATTGGCAAGGAGCGTCCGATTACCATTGGCGTGGTGGTATCGGCGGGCCATATCGAGCAGGTGAAAGTGCTGGCGTTTCGGGAATCGCGTGGTGGTGAAGTGCGTTACCCGTTTTTCACAAAACAGTTCGTGAATGCGGGACTCAGGGACGGGGACCGGCTGGATCGCACGATTGATGGCATTACCGGTGCCACGCTGTCGGTATGGGCCGTTACCAAAGTGTCACGACTGGCCCTGCTGTTTCACGGTGAAGTGATGCGCAACGGCTGATAGACTCGCCGCGCATTGTTTAAGTCATTTTCTGCTTCGGCCATTTTCGGGTTTACATCTGTGCTCAAGTCCCACTGGCGATTCGTGTTCTTGCGCTGGCACCGACGCATCGGTGTGGCCGTGGCATTGTTTCTGTTGCTGTTGGCCGTTACCGGCATTCTGCTTAACCACTCCCATGATATCGGGCTGGATCGCAAGCCACTCGAAAACCGCTGGCTGCGTGCGCATTATGGTCTGGAGTCTGCAGGGACTGCGTCAGCAGGCAGACATGAGTTGGCTGGCCGTGCCCTGAGGGTGCGTGATGGCCAGTTGTGGCTGGGTGATGAGCAGCTGACCGATTGCGCGCATCTTGTGGGTGTCATGGAGACGCGGGAGCAGGTGCTGGTGGTTTGCCCCGACAGGCTGGTCTTGCTGACACCGGATGGCCTGCTGATTGATCAGGCAGATAGCTTGCGCGGCATTCCGTCCGGGCTGTCGGCCGTGTCATCGGATGGCGACACGATCCTGCTGAAAACAGCGGACAGCAGCCTGGGCGTGAACCTGACGGATCTTACCGTGCATCCGGTGCAGACCAGCCCGGATGTGGTGTGGCAGGAGCCGGTAATGACCATGCCTTCGGCGCCCCTTGATGCCATTACCTGGGAGCGGGTGATGCTGGACCTGCACAGTGGCCGCCTGTTTGGTTCATTCGGTGTGTGGCTGGTGGACCTGGCCGGTATTGCCACCATCGTGCTGGCGCTTTCCGGCGTCTGGCTTTATTTCCGGCGTCGTCGCGTGGCGCCGTCGCACAATCACTGATCGTCTTTCTGTACCTGTGTCTGCAGCAGGGGCTGTGGCAGGGTCTGTTCCGGGGCACGTGGGTGTTCATGGGGCATGTATCCTGATGTCCCGGCCCTTTGACTGACGGGCCTGCTTTGCAGTGACGCATCACTAATGGTGCGGTGCCGTGTGGCCCGTGCACCACCGCAGGGCTGTTCTGCCCGCAAACCCATGCAAAACACTGGCTTTCTGCCGCTCCTGCCTTGGCACAGACAATGCATTGATTCCATTGTCTCTACTCAAGGTTGTGCGACATGGGTGCTTCCCCACGGTTTTACGATGAAATGTTTGCGGGACGTACACAGGTAAGGCCCGCTTACAAGGCGTTCGCCGAATGGCTGAATGCATTGCCGGCTGAAGAGGTGGCGCAGAAACGGGCCGAAGCGGACTGGCTGTTCCGTCGTGTTGGTATCACCTTCGCCGTGTACGGTGACAAGGAAGGCAGCGAGCGTCTGATTCCGTTTGACCAGGTTCCCAGAATCATTTCGGCCAGTGAATGGGAGTTTGTGTCGCTGGGTCTCAAGCAGCGCGCACATGCACTGAACGAATTCCTTCACGATATTTATCACGAACAGCACATCCTGAAGGCGGGCATCATTCCTGCCAGCCAGATTCTGACCAATCAGGATTACCAGCTGGCCATGCAGGGCATCACGCTGCCCAATCGTGTCTATTCGCATGTTGCCGGGATTGATCTGGTGCGGGACAACCGGGGCGAGTACTACGTTCTGGAGGATAATCTTCGTACACCGAGCGGTGTGTCTTACATGCTGGAAAACCGCAAAATGATGATGCGGTTGTTTCCGGAACTCTTTTCAATGCATGCAGTGGCACCTGTCGAGCATTACCCGGACATGCTGCTGGATACCTTGCGCGCCTCTGCGCCTGCCGGCGTGCTTGACCCGGTGGTGGTGGTGCTGACGCCGGGTCGTTTCAACTCTGCCTACTTCGAGCATGCATTCCTTGCCCAGCAAATGGGTGTGGAGCTGGTGGAAGGACCGGACCTGTATGTGAAGGATGGTTTTGTGCAGCTGCGCACGACTGCCGGACCGCGCCGTGTGGATGTGATTTACCGGCGTATTGATGATTCCTTCCTTGATCCGCTCGCGTTCCGTCCTGATTCGATGCTGGGTGTGCCGGGGCTGTTGTCAGTCTATCGTGCCGGTCGTGTGGCCATTGCCAATGCCATCGGCACCGGCGTGGCGGATGACAAATCGATTTATCCCTATGTGCCGGACATGATCCGTTTTTACCTGAGTGAAGAGCCTCTTCTTAACAACGTGCCGACCTGGCAGTTGCGCAAGCCGGAGGAGTGCGAGCATGTGCTGGCCAATCTGCATGAACTGGTGGTGAAAGAGGTTCATGGCTCGGGTGGTTACGGCATGCTGGTGGGGCCGGCCGCGAGCAAGTCAGAAATAGAGGCGTACCGTGCCCGCATTTTGGCCAGTCCTTCGGATTTTATTGCGCAACCAACACTGGCGTTGTCGACCTGCCCGACGTTTGTCGATGCCGGTATTGCACCACGCCATATTGATTTGCGTCCGTTTGTATTGTGCGGGCGGGATATCCAGCTGGTGCCGGGCGGTCTGACTCGTGTGGCACTCAAGGAGGGGTCGCTGGTGGTGAATTCATCGCAGGGTGGCGGAACCAAGGACACGTGGGTGCTTGAAGATGCTTAGTCGTACTGCTTCCTGTATTTACTGGATGTCGCGCCAGATGGAGCGCGCCGAGAACGTTGCGCGTGTGCTTGATGTCAGCTATCAGTCATCGCTGATGCCTGGTGGCGTTGGCAGCGACCAGGTCATGGCGCCGCTGGATATCACCGGTACGCGTGAAGCGTTTCTGGCCAGTGGCATAAAGCCGAAACCCAATGCGGTGCTGCTGTACTTTGCGCTGAACCCCGACAACCCGTCGAGCATTTACTCCTGTGTACGGCAGGCCCGTGAAAATGCACATGTGGTGCGTGGCAAGATTACCGCCGAGATGTGGGAGTCGCTTAACACGACATGGCTGGAGATTCAGGGCATGAAACCTGAAAGCCTGCAGCGCATGGGGTTTCCCCGGTTTCTGGACTGGGTGAAGGAGCGCTCGCACCTGTTTCGCGGGGCAACCTTTGGCACGCTTCAGCGTAATGATGCCTTCCGTTTCTCGCGTCTGGGAACATTTCTTGAGCGTGCCGACAATACGGCGCGAATCCTGCTGGTGAAAGCGCCCACCCTGTTTGCCGATGCCGGCTCCAGTGAGGCTGTGGAATATTACCAGTGGGCTGCATTGCTGCGTTCACTCTCGGCCTTTGAAACCTATCGTGACCTGTATCGCGAAAGCATTCTGCCAATGAACGTGGCCGAAATGCTGTTGTTGCGCGATGACTTGCCGCGTTCCCTGCATGCCTGCCTGAATGAGCTCACGCAGACGCTGGAAACGATCAACGGCAAGAGTGGTGTGGATGTGCAGCGACTGGCGGCAGAAATTCATGCGCGACTGCATTACACGCGAATTGATGAAGTGATTGATGAGGGGCTGCAGGAATACCTGCAGAATTTTCTGGCGGATATCTATGAGCTGGGCGCGCGCATTCACAGCGCCTATCTGGAGGCAGCATGATACTCACGGTCAATCATGAAACAGTGTATCGCTACGAGGGTTCCGTGGCGCACAGCACACAGTACCTGCGGCTTACCCCGCAAAGTACAGAAGGCCAGCGGGTGCTGGAGTGGAAGCTGGAGTTGCCCAGTCCGGCAGTGTCGTCATCGGATGCCTTCGGCAATATTTGCCATGTACTGACGCTGGACATGCCGCACCGCGAAATCCGCATCCGTGCGATGGGGATTGTCGAGACGGACGATGGGGAGCGCACCAGTGTTTCTGGCGGTGATCCGCTGCCGTATCTGCGCTCTACGGCGCTGACGGCAATCAGTCCCGATCTGGCGGCGTTTGCCGAGGGCTTTCGCAAGCAGCCGATGACCCAGGAGGCTTTGCTGGCGCTGGCGCAGGGTGTCGAGATGGCGGTGGAGTTCTCGCCGGGCAGTACGCATGTTGGCAGTACGGCAGCCGATGCGTTTGCGGCCGGGCTGGGTGTTTGTCAGGATCACACCCATATCTTTTTGTCCTGCTGCCGATATCTGGGGGTGCCGGCACGCTATGTGAGTGGCTATGTGCATTCGCCGGGCCATGCCAGCAACCACATGGCTACCCATGCCTGGGCCGAGGCATGGCTGCATGACCGCTGGTGGAGTTTTGATGTGGTAAACCGTTCGCGGGCGGATGAGAATCATCTCAAACTGGCCGTGGGCATGGACTATCTGGATGCCTGCCCGGTGCGTGGTGTGCGCCGTGGTGGTGGTGGCGAACTCATGCAGGCCGATGTGCGTGTCATGCAGTCACAGGCCGGAACGAATGACGCTGATCAGGAGCAGGACATCAGCCAGCAACAACAACAGCAGCAACAGGCCTGACAGGACGGACAGAGAAGATGACCTATTGTGTTGCCATGAATCTGGCGGAAGGTCTGATAATGGCGTCGGATACCCGTACCAATGCCGGGGTCGATCACATTGCCACTTTTTGCAAGATGACGCTGCTGGAAAAGCAGGGTGAGGAGGTCATCTGTCTGCTGTCGGCCGGTAATCTGGCGACAACGCAAAGCACCATCAGTGTGTTGCGCAAGCGGCTGCAACATGAAAAGGACAATCTGTTCAGTCAGTCATCCATGTACGACGTGGCCTGCCTGGTGGGCAGTACCCTGCGGGAAGTGATTGAGCGCGACAGCAAGGTGCCCATGCAGTCGGGTATTGATTTTGGTTCGTCGTTTTTGCTGGGTGGCCAGCTGAAGGGGGAGGAGCCAAGGCTGTTCAATATCTATCCGCAAGGCAACTTCATCGAAGCCACTACAGAAACGCCTTATTTCCAGATTGGCGAGAGCAAGTACGGCAAACCGATCATTGATCGCGTGATCAATTACGGGACGTCGCTGGATGAGGCGGCCAAGTGCGTGCTGATTTCGTTTGACTCAACCATTCGCAGCAATATTTCAGTCGGTTTGCCGATTGATCTGCTCTGCTATGAACGCGACAGCTTCAAAGTGACCAAGCGCCATCGCGTGGATGAGGATAACGCCTACTTCCAGCAAATCCGCAAGGGATGGTCACAAGGCCTCCGGGAGACGTTTTCGCGGCTCCCGGACATGGACTGGTCGGATTAAACCAATGTCGTGTGTGTTGGTCAGGCCTCGTCGCTGCTTTCATCAACGGGCGGCGGGCCGATCTTTTCCCACCATGTATTGACGATGGAGCAGTACAGCTCGGCCGTCCGTTGCGCATCGTACAGGGCGGAATGGGCTTCCTTGCTGTCGAAGGCGATCCCGGCGGTTGCGCAGGCGCGTGCCAGAACGGTTTGCCCATAGGCCAGCCCTGCCAGCGTTGCCGTGTCAAACACCGAGAACGGGTGAAACGGCGACACGTTTTTCAGGTTGTTGCGTGTTATTGCGGCATTCACAAAACCCAGATCGAAATGTGCATTGTGGCCGACCAGTACGCTGCGTTTGCAGCCGACGGCTTTTTGCGCTTTTTTGATGCCATCAAAAATCCGGCGCAGGGCAGCACCTTCTTCTTCCGACGGGCGCAGTGGATGGAAGGGATTGATGCCGGTGAATTCGAGTGCAGCCTTTTCCAGATTGGCACCAGGAAAAGGGGCAACATGGGAGTGAAAGCACTCGTTCGGGTACAGCAGTCCGTTTTCATCCTGTGCAATCGTGACGGCGGCTATTTCCAGCAGTCCGTCGGTGGCGCAATTGAAGCCGCCGGTTTCCACATCTACCACAACAGGGAAAAAACCACGAAATCGTTCGGCCAATGGGCGTACGGGGTGGTGGCTCATGACTGCACGCGCCAGCTGATTTGTGCGCCGGCACGAATCGGCACCACCACGGACTCTCCGAAGGGGTAGCTTGCTGGAACGTCCCAGGATTCTTTCACCAGGGTGATGGTGTCGGTGTTGCGTGGCAGGCCGTAGAAGTCGGCGCCATGAACGCTGGCAAATCCTTCCAGCTTGTCGAGTGCGCCGGCGGCCTCGAAGGCTTCGGCATACAGTTCGATGGCCGCATGTGCGGTGTACGAGCCGGCACAGCCACAGGCAGATTCCTTGGCACCAATGGCATGCGGAGCAGAGTCGGTCCCCAGGAAGAACTTGGGTGAACCAGACGTGGCGGCGGCAATCAGGGCTTCCTGATGGGTGCGGCGCTTGAGGATCGGCAGGCAGAAATAGTGGGGCCGTACACCGCCCACCAGCATGTGGTTACGATTGAACAGCAGGTGATGCGCCGTAATGGTGGCGCCCACCGTGGCGGGTGCTTCCCTGATGAAGGCTGCGGCATCAGCTGTTGTGATGTGCTCCAGCACGACCTTCAGTTGCGGCAGCCGCGCCACCAGTGGCATCAGGATGGTGTCGAGAAAAACCTTTTCGCGATCAAAGATGTCGACATCGCCATGTGTGACTTCGCCATGGATCAACAAAGGCATGCCAACTTCGGCCATTTTTTCCAGAACGGCTTGCACGTTAGCGATACTGGTCACGCCAGAGTCGGAGTTGGTGGTGGCACCGGCCGGATAGAGCTTGACGGCATGGACAAAGCCGGAGGCCTTGGCATTCTGGATGTCGGCCGGGGTGGTGCTGTCGGTCAGGTAGAGCACCATCAGGGGCTCGAAGCGTGACCCCTTTGGCCGGGCGGCCAGGATGCGTTCGCGGTAGGCACCTGCTTCCGTGGTGGTACGGGTTGGCGGAACCAGATTGGGCATGACGATGGCGCGGCCGAAATAACGTGCAATGGCGGCTACCGTATCGGGCAGCATGGCGCCGTCCCGCAGGTGTACATGCCAGTCGTCCGGGCGGGCAATGGTGATGTGGGGCATAGTCATGTGGGTCATAGCCTGGTGGGTCATGTCAGCTTCTCGATTGCGCGCAAGTTTAACAGGCTGGCAAGGCAGTCCCCAACCTTTAACCGGAGGCAGTGTCCGTACGCAGGGAGAAGAGAGGCGATAAATGGCAAGCCGCCGGTCGGAGCAGCATTGTCGCTGGGCAGAGAGGCTGGCACATTCCCGCCCTGCACAAGGATTGACCGGTTTGAAGTGGTGCCTGAATGTTCGGGTTTCGGGCCGGTTAACGCAGTTTAGCCCTCAAGGATCCGGTTGTGACGATACCCTCCCTGCGCGACACGACAGACGCCGACATCAAGGAAATACAGCAGCTTCTTGAGGATGGGCGCCCCTTCGTCCGCTTTCCGCCAGCCATTGAAAACGCCTTTCACCTGCACCTGCAGAACCGTGCAATTGAGCTGCTCAATTATTCCTGGTGGGCAATTGTCAGCTTTTACATCTTTCTCGGGATACTGACCTGGTCCCAGGTACAGGCGTATTCCAGTCCGGTGTTTCTTGATCAGAACGAGAAGGTCTGGTGGGTCATCTACCTGATGGAAGGGGTAATAGTGGCGGCATTGCTGTCATTGACGCGGATTCCCCAGCTGGACAAGTGGTACCGCAATTACGTCAGCCTGATTGCCTTGACTGCGGTGGCCACCATCACGGTGGGAACGTCGGCTTTCCCGGATCCGTTTTTCAATCAGCACTCCAGTTATGTGGTCATTCTGGTCATTGCCATCACCTATGGTGTTGGCGGACTGCTTCTGGTGCCTGCCGTCATTGCCTGCGTGGGTGCGGCGCTCATTTCATTTGTGGTCATTCATGTGCTGGGCCTCTGGTACAACTGGGGCCACTTCAGTCAGTACGTGGTACTGGCCAATGCCGTGGGCATGTTGCTGTGCTACATGCTTGAGCACCGCGACCGCATCATGTTCCTGCAGTCCGAAATGCTGGGGCTGGAAAAGCTCAAGCTGAACAAGCTGTCGCAGGAGCTGAACCGGTTGTCACGCGAGGATGCGCTGACAGGGCTGGCCAACCGTCGCCACTTCAATGAGGTATTCCAGCAGGAGTGGGATCGGGCGCGTCGTGACAGTCGTGATGTTGCCCTGATTTTTGTGGATGTCGATCATTTCAAGCCGTTCAATGACTCTCATGGCCATGTTGAGGGAGATCGGGCGCTGTCGATGGTGGGAAGGGC
>JBASJP010000094.1:0-9055 GCA_049655345.1 Moraxellaceae bacterium | reverse complement strand
GAAAAAAACATTCGCGGCTGAAGCCGCTCCCACCACAAGGGTCGCTCCCACAGGGGGTGTTTTCACAACAGGTAAAGACAGCCATCACCGGGCCGGAATCGGCAGGATGTCGTCAAAATGCTGCAGGGCGGCAAAGTGCAGTCCTTCGCGTGGCGGGCGCTGGCTGTCCGGCTGGGCAATAGTGAGCAGGTGGGCAATGCCGAAGCGTTCGGCCGAGCGCAGCACGGCTTCGCTGTCATCAATGAACAGCGTGCGCGCCGGATCAAAATGATCGCGCGCCTGCAGGGCGGCCCAGAAATCCGGGTGTTCCTTGGGCATGCGGAACTCGTGCGCGCAGATGATGCGTTCGCAGTATTGCAGGAAGGGTGAGTGGTCCAGCTTCAGGCTCAGGCTGTGGTGATGGGCATTGGTCACCAGCCAGGCCTGGCGACCGCTGTTGGTGATCGCCTCCAGAAACTCCAGGGCCCCGGCACGCGGCCTGATGAGATGGGCCACCTCGTGCTTGTGGGCCACGATGTCCATGTCCAGTTCGCTGCTCCAGAAGTCCAGGCAGTACCAGTTGAGCGTGCCCTGCTCCTTGCCGAAGCGGGCGACCAGTTCCTCGTGGGCCGCCTGCAGCGGAATGCCCTTGTACATGGCATAGGTGTCCGGCAGGTGCTTGAGCCAGAAGTGGTTGTCGAAATAAAGGTCGAGCAGGGTGCCATCCATGTCGAGCAACACGGTATCAATGGCATCCCATGACAGGGGCAGGGACATGTACACTTCCGGCAGAGAATGAACAGGTCATGAGTATGGCAAAGCTTCCTGAAATCCTGAAGAAGACAGTGATTGCGCGAAGCCGTTTCTTTGCGGTGGAGGAGCTGGAGCTGCAGTTCGGCAATGGTGTGCGCCGTACCTATGAGCGCTTGCGCCCGGGTTCGGTGCCTGCGGTCATGGTCGTGGCCATGCTGGATGCCGATACCGTGCTCATGATCCGCGAGTACGGTGCCGGCGTGCATGCCCATGAGCTGGGCCTGCCCAAGGGCTCGGTGGAGGCTGATGAAACCCTGGAGCAGGGCGCCCTGCGCGAGCTGCAGGAAGAAACGGGCTATGCTGCACGTGAGCTGCGCGTGCTGAAAACGGTAACGCTGTCGCCTGGTTACATGGGGCACCGGTTGACCATCGTGCTGGCGCGTGACCTGTTTCCGTCGCGCCTTGAAGGCGATGAGCCGGAACCGATCGAGGTGGTGCCGATGCCGTTGTCGCAGCTGGAAGAATGGGTCTGGCGCGAGGATCTGACCGAGGCGCGCTCGATTGCTGCGCTGTATCTGGTGCGCGACATACTGCGTGCAGAGGAGAGGGACCGACATGCAACTGACGCGTGAACTGATGCAGCAGGTGCTGGATGTTGCGATTGGGGCCGGCAAGGAAATCCTGGCGATCTACCGCGACGAGTCGCTCTGGCAGTTGCAGCAGAAGGCCGATGATTCTCCGCTGACGGCCGCCGACATGGCGGCGCATTACTCGATTGAAAAAGGTTTGCGTGATCTGGTGCCGGGTACGCCGGTGTTGTCGGAGGAGTCGGACGAGATTCCTTATGAGGACCGTGCCGGCTGGTCGCATTTCTGGCTGGTGGACCCGCTCGACGGCACGCGCGAATTTGTCGCACGCAATGACGAGTTCAGCGTGAATATTGCGCTGGTTTTCGGCCATCAGGCGGTGCTGGGGGTGGTGTATGCGCCGGTCACTGGCGTGGGCTATGTCGCGGCCAGCGGACTGGGCGCATGGCGGGTCCAGAACGGGGAGTGGCTGCAGTTGCACGCGGCGCAGTTGCCGGTTGCAGGTGAACGTGCGCTGACCCTGTGTGAAAGCCGTCGTCACCGGGACCCGCGCGAGGATGATTTTGTGACGGCAGTGCAAGCCACGCTGGGCGACGTCAGCATCAGGGTGGCGGGTTCGGCTTTCAAGATATGTGCTGTGGCAGAGGGTACGGCGGATGCCTATCCGCGCATGGGCCCTACCATGGAGTGGGATACCGGTGCCGGGCAGGTGATTGTGGAGGAGGCGGGCGGGGCCATGCTGGACGATCGTGGCCGCCCGCTGCGCTACAACGCGCGCGAAACGCTGCGTAACGGCAGTTTCATTGTGCTGGGCAGTGCGCGGGAAAAGTGGTTGTCATGCTGGCTGCCGCTGTTCAGAAACGCCGGGCAGTGATATTTCATTCGCGGCCAATGACATCAAAGAAGTGCATGTCGCGAATGAAATGCATGCCGAGAACAATCACTCGTCGTCTTTTTTCTTGTCGGCCGGGTTGCTGACGTTTTCGGTGTTCAGCCATTCCACTTTCCAGCAGGCCTGCTTGTGGTCGCTCAGTACGGGCGTCAGCCAGGTGAACAGCTTGCGCACCTCGTTGTCGAAATGCCAGGGCGGATTGACCAGGATCATGCCGGTGCCGTTGAGGCCAAGCTGGTTGTCCGGCGGCAGCACGCAAAGTTCGGTGGCGAGGATTTTCGGGATGAAGGTGTTGCGCAGGCGACGATAGAATCGCGTGATGGCGTGATGATCCTTGATCGGGAACCAGATGGCGTACATGCCGGTGGGCCATTTGGCATGCGCCCGGGCGAGCAGTTCGACCACGGGGGCGTAGTCGTCGCGCTCTTCCTCGTAGGGCGGATCAATCAGCACGAGTCCGCGCTTTTCCTTTGGCGGAATCAGGGCAGTGAGGCCTTCGTAGGCATCGCGCATGTGGATGGACACATTGCTGTTGCGCGACATGAATTTTTTCAGGGTGCCGGCATCGTCGGGGTGCAGTTCCATCAGCTGGGCACGGTCCTGCGGGCGCATGCTGTGCAGTGCCAGCCAGGGTGAGCCGGGGTACCAGAAGCCTTCACGCTCGCGACCCAGTGCGGCCACCGATTCCAGATAGCGGGTGACCCATGCCGGGGCCTGGGCCTTGTCGGCATCCTTGACGCGGCTCAGGCCGCTCTTGAACTCGAGGGTTTTCTGCGCGGCACCGGCACCCAGGTCGTACAGGCCGCAACCGGCATGGGTGTCGATGTAGCAATACGGCGTATCCTTGCGGGCCAGGCTTTCAAACAGGCCCAGCAGCAGGACATGTTTGACGACGTCGGCAAAATTGCCGGCATGGAAATGATGGCGATAATTCATGATGTATTGTCACGGGCAGCGGGCCGGAAACAGGCGTGCTGCCGATTGCGTGGAGAAGATGATCCCCATGATACCTGATAGCACCCCGACTCTGCCGGCTTCTTCCGCGGTCTGGCCGACCAGCGACTGGACCGGGATTGTTGACCGCCTTGCCACGGACCGTCATGTCATCCTGCCCGGCATTCTGCCGGCGGCGTGCTGGCAGGCCCTGCGGGCAGAGGCGGAGCAGTTGCAGGCGGAGGCATCCTTTCGTGAGGCCCGGGTTGGCCGGGGCGCGCAGGTACAGCACGAAAAGGCCATTCGCAGTGACAGCCTGTGCTGGCTGGAGCCGCAGATGCCGGCCGGTGGTGCCTATCTGCGCTGGATGGATGGTTTGCGTGACACCCTGAACCGGGAGCTGTTTCTGGGCCTGGCCGAGTTCGAGGCGCAATACGCGCACTATCCGGCCGGGGCTTTCTACAGGAAACATGTGGACCGGCACCGCGACTCGAATGCGCGCGTGGTATCGGCGGTGCTGTACCTGAATCCGGACTGGCCGGTGGCGGCTGGCGGTGAGCTGGTGATGTTCGATGAGGCGGATCAGGAGCAGTTTCGCCTGTCGCCGCAGGGCGGCACGCTGGTGCTGTTCATGAGTGCGGACATGCCGCACGAGGTATTGCCGGCCACGGTGGCGCGCTGGAGCATCGCGGGCTGGTTCCGGACCCGAAGCTGATGACTCCGTGTACTTCTGTTCGCGACTGAAGTCGCTCCCACAAGAAAACCGTGAGTCGGCTTGCAGGTCGATCAGTACTGGCCGGTGCGCAGCAGCACGAGGGTGCAGGCTTCTTCCACGGCGATGCCGGCTTTTTCCAGCTCGCGCTCCAGTAACGGGTTTTCGGCACCGGGGTTGAATATCACGCGCTTCGGTTTCAGCCGGAGCAGGCCCGGCAGCAGGTTGTCCGAGTGTTGCGGGCTGACGTACATGGTTACGGTGTCCACCTGACCCTGTGGCAGGTCGTCGACATCCGCAATGACGCGGATGCCCTCGATTTCCTGCTGGGCCGGATTCACGGGCAGCACGGTGTGACCATACTCGCGCAGCATGCGGATGGCCTTGTTGCTGTAGCGTTCGGGCTTGGGGCTGGCGCCCAGTACGGCGACTGTTTCGCTCATCACCTGTTTCCTGTGTTTGTTCCGGTTTCTGTTCAGGGAAAAAAGCCTGTACAGCCAGTTGTACAGCGAACTCGCCATCATGTCTGTTGTACGCCCGCGCCGCCGCCGGGTGTCATAGCCAGCGGTTCAGGCAGGCATGCAGATCCTCGTAGCGGATCGGTTTGGACAGGAAGTCGCTCATGCCGGCGGCCCGGCATTCCTGCTTGTCGGCATCACGGCTGTTGGCGGTCAGGGCAATGATGGGGATGTCGGAGAAGCCTTGCGAGCGCAGTGAGCGCGTTGCCGAGATGCCGTCCATTTCGGGCATCTGCACATCCATCAGGATCACGTCGTAAGGCAGTTGGGCCGTCATCACCAGGGCTTCGAGCCCATTGCCGGCCATGTCGACATGACAGCCCATTTTCTCCAGCATGCGCGCCGCGACCTTCTGGTTGATGGCGTTGTCTTCCACCAGCAAGACACGGATGCCGGCGCGCAGGCTGGGCAGCGGATTGCCGCGGGAGTGGTGGCTGGACAGGGTATGGCGGGTGACCAGTCCTTCGTGCTCCTTGGTTGCCAGCACGTTCAGCGTGCTGATGATCCAGCCCAGTCGCGCCGGCTTGGGCAGGTAGGCGGCAATGTTGTGGGTGCGGCAAAAGGCATGGTCGCTGCTGTCCGGTCGTGAGGAGAGCAGCAGCATGACTGCATCCCCGAGTGTGGTTTCTGCACGCAGTGCCGCGATCAGGGTTTCGGCATTGCCATCGGGCAGTTCTGCGTCCAGCAGGACATAGCGCGGGGTTTGCCGCTGCACGGCCAGCACGGCTTCGGCCACGCTGCCGGCACCAAACACGGCCAGCCCGGCACGGGCGAGGCCCTTCACCAGCAGGTCGCGGTTGACGGGGTTGTCATCAACCACCAGGACCGGCGCACTGCGCAGGGTGGGCAGGATGGCGGGGAGCAACTGGTGGCCGGCATCCGGATCCATGGCCAGCCAGAAAGTGGCCCGGAAGGTGGAGCCGCGGCCCGGCGAGCTGGCCATGCTGACCTGGCCACCCATGCGTTCGACCAGGGCCTTGCAGATGGCGAGACCGAGCCCGGTACCGCCAAAACGACGATCCCGGGTGGCTTCGACCTGAGTGAATTTCTCGAACAGTTCGGACTGCTTTTCCGGATCAATGCCGATGCCGGTGTCGGCCACCGACAGTTCGTACAGCACGGCACCACGCCCGCGCTCACGGGTGCGCAGGCTGACGGTGATGCCGCCTTGCTGGGTGAACTTGATGGCGTTGCTGAGGTAGTTGAGCAGGATCTGACGGAAGCGACCGGGGTCACCAATCACATGAAAGGGGGTAGTGGGCTCCAGCTCGATGGTGAGGCTCAGTTCTTTCTTGCGAATTTGCGGCAGCAGCAGCTCGCAGGTTTCGTCGATGGCCACCTGCAGGTCAAACGGTACTTCCTCAAAGGACAGCTTGCCGGCTTCGATTTTGGAGAAGTCGAGAATGTCGTTGATGATGGTCAGCAACGCATGGCCGGACTGCATGATGGTATGCAGCTGTTCGCGCTGTTCAGGATTGAGCGGGCTGTGCGCGAGCAGTTGCGCCATGCCCAGCACGCCATTCATGGGTGTGCGGATTTCATGGCTCATGGTGGCGAGGAATTCGCTCTTTTCGCTGGAGGCGGCTTCTGCGGCATCGCGTGCCTGGATCAGTGCCTGCTCATACTGCTTGCGCGTCGACAGGTCGGTGATCATGGTCAGGAAGTGCGGCTCGCCATCAAGCTCGATGACACTGAGGTGAAGTTCAACCGGAATGTTCTCGCCGGTCGAGATGCGGCGGCTGGCCCACTCCTGATGTTGCGGGCCTTCGGTGATCGCGTTTTTCATCATGTCGCGCAGTGCATCCAGCGACGGCCGTCCATCCGGCTGCATCAGTGGTGACAGCATGCCGAGACTGATGTGCTGCAGGGCCGATACATTCGGAACGCCGAACAGGTCGAGTGCGGCGGGATTGGCATCAACATAACGATCGGATTTCGTGAGCAGTATGGCTTGCGGTGCCTCCGCAAACAGCGACCTGAATTTTTCTTCGGACTCGCGCAGTTCGCGAGCTTGCTCTCGCTCGCGCGTGATGTCGCGGGCGACGAGGGTGGCGCCATCCAGTGCACCATCACTGTTGCGGCGTGCGGAAAGTCGCGCAAGGAAATACCGGGAGCGACTGGTGCTGTGCAGGCTGAACTCGAATGATGCCTGCAGGTGGGTGCGGATTTCCTTCAGTGCATTGTCCAGATCGCCCTGTGCGGATGGCGGTAACGCGCCCGCGAGCAGTTTGCCGATAAACTCCTGACGCGGTTGCCACGAGTTGCTGTTGTGCGGCTCGTGGCAATCCATGACGCGGCCGTCAGGGTCGAGTACGAACACCCAGTCGTCCAGTGAGGCCAGTGTCGATTCCAGCAGGGCTTCGCGTTCGCGTAGCGACCCGGTCATGACACGGGCCTTTTCTTCAGCTTCCCGGCGCAGGCTGCTGCTGAAGCCGAGTGCGCCGGCAATCATCAGGCTGAGCAGGGTGCCGATTGCCAGGGTCATGGGAGGAAGCCAGCGATCCGCGCCACTGTAAAGCCCGGGGTTGCCGCTGATGCTTATGCGCCAGATGCGGCCACCAAACTCAATTCGTTCTTCACGAAGAAGGCGCGGGTTGTGGTGGGGCTTGATTCTTTTGCTCGAGCTTTCTGCCTTGTCAGGAATTGCAGCAGTTGAAAAAAGTCTGATCTCTTCATCGGCAGTAATGTCTGTGATGAAGAGGGAAAGGTTGGTATTGAGGTTGGCGTCATTCCGCAGGAAATCAAACAGGTCGTGGGTGCGCAAACTGGCGAACACCCAGCCGTTGACATTTGATGGGTGAGCAAGACCGCGATAATGGACGGGCAGCATCAGCAGAAAGCCGGTGTCTTGCGGGGAGTCATGCAGCAATCGAATGGGAGGTGAAAGTGACACGAGGCCGGTTTGCATGGCCTTGAAAGCAGTTGCCTGCCGCGACGGCTCACTGGAAATATCAAGGCCGAGGGTTTGCCGGTGCGCTGACAGCGGTTCGATCAGGCGTAATACCCAGGCATCCTGACCAGGCTCTGGCGCAGTGTGCTTGTCCAGCCGGAAATATCCGGTCAGGTCGTGTTTTGCCAGATGCGCCTGCAGGTCTTCGGTAGCGGGAATGCGCTCGATGTAACCCCAGCCGATGGCACCTGGAAATTCCCGGGCCAGGTTGCGTGAGCGCGAATACGACAGGAAGCGCTCTGGTGTAATGGCTTCCGGATCTTCTGCAAAAATACCACGGGAACCTTTGAGTCCGTAGACGAACAACTCAAGTCGGCCACGAATGCGTTCTACCTGGCGTGTGCTCATCTGTTCGAAGCGGCTTTCCACTTGCCCGTCAACCTGGTGTGCTACCCAGAGAGACAGCGCGAGCGAAAACAGGATGCCGATGATCAGGACAACCAGCACGACACGGTAGCTGGCCCGACGCAAGTGCGATGACAGTGGAATGAATGCCGGTGGCATGGTTACTCCCTTGTGCATCCGTCGCTGGTGCGTCGAAGTGCACGGACTATTGTTCTTTTGCAGCAGCCGTTCATGCAGGCCAGTACTAGCCTGTACCGGCCTCCGCTGCGTGAGCCGGTATATGACGCAATAGCAGATTCAGCAAGTCCTGCTGTCGTATCGGTTTTCCCAGAAAGTCATTCATGCCGGCATCCAGGCAACGTTCGCGGTCACCCTCGAGCGTGTTGGCCGTGAGGGCAATAACCGGTACGCCGAGCGGGCTGGCGGTCAGAGCCTGCAGGCGCCGGATTTCACGGGTGGCGGCATAGCCATCCATCTCCGGCATCTGGCAGTCCATGAATATCATGTCGTAGCGGAACTGCAGGCACATTCGTACCGCCTCAAGTCCGTTATTGGCCACATCAACACGAACGCCCAGTTTTTCCAGCATGCGAGCGGCCACTTTCTGGTTGACGACATTGTCCTCGGCCAGCAATACGCGAAGGTTGACGGGCAGACCTGTTTTTTCTGTCTGCAGGCTGTCAGGCACTTGTGGGACCGTGAGTTGTGCGGGCTGTTGCAGGCGCGAGAGTTCATCCAGCAGGGCAGGCAGGCGAACGGGCTTGTTGATGAGGGTGCTGCAGCCCGTGGTAGCAAGTGCTTCCCGCTCATTACGGATGGAGCCTGCACCGAGCAGGATGACGCGCACATCCTGCAGGGCCGGATCGGCACGCAGGGTTTGGGTGAGGGCGAGGCTGTCATCATTGGGCAGTGGATAATCAAGCAGTACTACCTTAACAGGGGTGCCGGTGACGGCCTGATCCCGCAGGCGACTGAGGGCGGCCTTGCTGCTGGCGGCCGTCGACACGAGCAGGCCACATGCAGTCAGGCCCTCCTGCAGGGTGGAACGCACTGCTTCGACATCGTCGACAATCAGTACATGCAGGCCCTGCAGTTCGGCATGGTACATGGCTGTGTCCGCAGTGCCCTGACGTGCCAGCGGCAATACCGCATAAAATGTACTGCCCTGGTTTTCGTTGCTTTCCAGTCCGACATATCCCCCCATCAGTTCGGCGAGTGCCTTGCAGATGGCAAGGCCCAGGCCGGTGCCACCAAAGCGGCGCGTGGTGGAGGCATCGGCCTGGGTGAACTGCTCGAAAAGATGAACCTGTTTTTCCTTCGAGATGCCGATGCCGGTATCCGTCACGGCAAGCCGGATCAGGGCTTCGTCGCTGCTGCAGCTTTCTG
>JBASJP010000093.1:0-16069 GCA_049655345.1 Moraxellaceae bacterium | reverse complement strand
GCCTACGAGCAGACGGCGGTCAGCCTTTGGAGTGACCGTACGCACCTTGGCCTGCTGCGCCAGCGCTTGCACGAATCACGTCACCATGCCGCGCCGTTTGACCTGGCGCAGCAGGCCCGCCATCTGGAAAAAGCCTTTCGTCACATGCGCGAGCGCTTTGCACAGGGGCAACCCGCCGCCCCGTTTGCCGTCAGCGATCTTGCCTGAGGTTTTCGGGACATAAAAAAACCGGTCTGCATGACCGGTTTTTTTATGTCGTCTGATGCACAACACTCAGGCCACGGGCACCGTCGCTGCAAATGATGCGCGTTGCGCCAGCACATCCGCCAGCCGCACCAGTCCGGGAAACTCGTCGCGCCAGCCCAGCTCCGGAAAGCGGAAATCCAGGTAGCCCAGCGCGCACCCCACCGCAATGTCCGCCAGAGAAAACGTGGCATTCACGCAATAGGCATTCAGCGCCAGATCATCATTCATGGCACGCAGCCCGAGGCGGATCTTGCCCAGCTGACGATCAATCCATTCCGGGCTTTGCTGCGCCTCCGGACGCTTGCGCTCGACAAACACGGCAGCGGCAGCATCACTGATGCCATCAGCCAGTGCCTCCCAGCGTTTCACGGCAATCATCTGCATGGCGTCGGCAGGCACCAGCATCGGCCATGGCTTGAGCTGTTCGAGATAATCCACAATCACCCGCGAATCAAACAGCGTACTGCCATCATCGCGCATCAGCACAGGGACCTTGCCCAGCGGATTGAACTGCGGCACGGTGGTATCCGGATTCCATGGAATATCCACCACCATTTCACAGGGAAGATTTTTTTCGGCCAGCACAATGCGCACCTTGCGCGCAAACGGACTGGTCAATGACGTTATCAGTCTCACGATTCAGCATCCTCTTCCGTATCGGCAGATGACTCGACCTCATCATCTGTCGTGTCACTGCCGGCATCCAGATCCAGCTTTTCCAGTGGCAGTGCCTTCTTGGCCTTGGCACCGAGTTTTTTCAGTTTTTCCACTCGACCCACCAGCCCGCCATGCCCGCTCAGGCTGGACACCGTTTTGCGGAACTGCTCCTGGCTGCGATCCAGCGCCTTGCCAAGGCCGTCAAGGTGATCGAGCAGCATGGCAAACTTGTCATGCAACTGCCCGGCCTCCTTGGCAATCTGTTCGGCATTGCGGTTCTGCCGTTCATAGCGCCAGATGCTCTCCACTGTGCGCAAGGTCGCCAGCAATGTCGTCGGGCTGACAATGATGATTTTCTTGTCGAAGGCTTCGCGGAACAGGGCAGGGTCATGCTCGACCGCGAGCATGAAGGCCGACTCCACCGGCATGAAGAGGAACACGAAATCCAGCGTGCGCAGGCCCGGCAAATCCTCGTAGCGCTTTTCACTGAGCAGGCGGATGTGGTTGCGTAGCGCACTGGTATGCGCCTTCAGGGCACGCTCACGCTCGTTTTCATCCTCGCTGGAACAATAACGTTCGTAATCCACCAGCGACACTTTTGCATCAATGACGATGTCACGATTTTCCGGCAACCGCACAATCACGTCGGGCAGGCGACGCTGGCCTTCCTCGTCGGTCACACTGAACTGCGTGACATATTCATGCCCCTCACGCAGACCGGATTCTTCCAGCACGCGGGACAGGATGACTTCGCCCCAGTTGCCCTGCAATTTCTTGTCGCCCTTCAGCGCCTTGGTCAGGTTGCTGGCATCGTCACTGATCTGCCGGTTAAGGCCTTCCAGTCGCGTCAGCTGCTCCTTGAGGGCAAAACGTTCACGCGCTTCGTTACCGTAGGTGGTTTCGACTTTTTCGCGGAAATCCTTCAGCTGTTCGCGCAGGGGCGAGAGCAGGGTGTCGAGACCGGTGCGATTCTGTTCGGTGAATTTCTGCGATTTTTCTTCAAAGATGCGCGTGGCGAGCTGCTCGAACTGCAAACGCAAGGTCTGCTCCTGCTCCTTTACAAACGCCATGCGTGATTCCAGCTGTTCGCGCTCGGCCTGCAGGCGGGTATCCAGCTCGGCCAGACGCGCATCGCGCTCGCGCAGTGTCAGTTCCAGACGACGACGCTCTTCATCACCCTGCTGCAGGCGGACCAGCAACTGTTTTTCCTGCTCCTGCTGCGCCACCAGACGCGCTTCTGCCGCCGCCAGTGTGGCCGGCAGCGATTTCAATGCCGCCAGCACGAGCAACTCCTGTTCCAGCTGCTGCGCACGCATCTGCTCACGCGCAGTGGTAACGGCATTGGCCTGTGCCGCATCCAGCAAACGCTGCTGCTCCAGCTGCAATGCAGTGATGCGCGCCTGGCGCCACAAAAAAACAGCCAGTGCGCCGGCAAGGGCTCCTAGCACAGCGGCCAGCAACAGCCCGGAAATTGCGCTCATGAAACGTCCTGTGTCTCCGGCAGGGTCAGGCCGGGAGAGGGCAGGGTAAGCCCCTCGGGCGGGAGGTACAAGCCGGGTGGCAACTCCAGCTCCACCGCCAGCGGACGGTGGTCGGACAGGCGCTCTTCCAGCACACGGATGGAGTGCACGGTCAGGCGGTCGCTGACCAGAATGTGATCAATCTGGCGCTGCGGTTTCCAGCTCGGGTAGGTATGCAGCTCCTCCTCCAGCCATTGCCACTTGCGGTCGCCGATGGGGGAGCGGCGCAACTCTTCGTGCGTGCAGTTGAGGTCGCCCATCAGCACCACATGTGGTGCATCCGCAATCACCTTGTGGATGTAGGCAAACTGGTGAAAGCGGGCTTTCATGCTGAGTGCCAGATGCACGTTCAGCACCAGCAGGCTGCTTTCTCCCTGACCAAAACGGCTGACGATGATGCCGCGGCCCTTGAGGCCGGGCAGGGCATGAGCCTCCACTGCCAGCGGTGACTGCCGGCTGAGCAGGCCATTGCTGAACTGGCCGAGATGACCAAGATCGCGATTGACCTGCTGGAACCACCAGGGAAACCCGGCCTTTTCGGCCAGATGCGCCAGCTGGTGGGTATAGCCACTGCGCAGGCTGCCACCATCCACTTCCTGCAGGGCAACCACATCATACTGGCCGATCAGGTGGGCAATGCGCTCAAGCTGCTCGTGCTGGCGGCGATGCGGCAGCAGGTTGCGCAGGCTGCGCGTGACGTAATGGTGCGAGGCATCAAAGCCCATGCCGGCCTGCATGTTGAAGCTGAGCAGGCGCAGGCGAGCCTTGCCCCACAGTAGCGGCTCGGTCGCAATCGGCGGCGCACTTTGCAGTGGCCGCGCCGGCAACAAACGGGTGAGACGCGAAATCATGCAGACACTCCGGGGGAAACACCCCACCACCCTATCCTAGCCATGCACCCCGACAGCGTCAGCAATGCAGATAAATAAAAAACGGCCGCAGAGCGGCCGTTTTTCAATAACGCATTCAACGCGGGCTCATTTCTTTTTCGCCATCGCCAGGCGTTCCCTGGCGATCAGTTCGTTCACCGTGGCCATCACCTTGGCATCCGATCCCTTGACCAGATACTTGCCGTTCACTACTACCGCCGGCACGCCATCCAGGCCGTATTGCTGGGCCAGTGCCTTGCCCTGCGCCACCTTGCCGGAGACGGCAAAGGAGTCATAAAGGTTGCCGAAGTTGGCCGGGTTGGCACCAAAGCCGGCATAGAAACGGGTCAGGGACTCCTTGTCGAACAGGCGCTGACGGCCAACCTGGATGGCCTGGAACAGCGGGCCATGTGTTTTTTCCAGGATGCCCAGGGTTTCTGCCGTGTAATAGCCACGGGCATTCTGCTCCCAGACCGGGTTAAGGGATGCCGGGGTGCGCACAAAGTTCACATTGGCCGGCTTGGTCTTCAGCCAGGTCGCCACGTGCGGCTCCAGGTGATAGCAATGCGGGCAGCCATACCAGAAGAATTCACGCACTTCGATCATGCCGGGCTTGTCGACACGGCCGGGCTTGGACAACACCTCATAATCAGCCGCCTGGGCGGTAAAGGCGACAAGGCCAAGGGTAAGGGCAGCCAGAAAACGCTTGAGCATGAAAAACTCCTGAAATCCGCAGACGGCACAGTGATGCCGGAACCAGTACTGGCGCAGAGAATAAGCCAGGCGGTACACCCGCCGAAAGCCGGGCGTGTGGCGTTTTTGTTCCTGTACTGTGCGGGGGCGACACACGGGCGCCGGCAGCGCCAGACGGTGTCAACGCGCCCTGCAGGTGCGCCTTGCACAGGCGCACCGGATTGACCTGTATCACCTGAACCGTTGGCATCCTCTGCTAGACTGGAAAAAATTTTATATATCGGCAATGGTAGTTAAGCCAACGGCCTGACGCTCATGTTCTTGCCGCCAAAGACGCTATCAGAAAGGAATCGCCATGCCCCGCCATTTACCGGTTATCGTCATCGTCTCTTTTTTGCTCTCGGGCTGCATTTCCCAGCGCGGCATCTCCACGCTCCAGGAAGTCCCAGGCGCGGCCGACCGCCTGGCCGGCCTGCAGTTCCGTGTCGCTGCGGTCGAGGGCGAGAGCAAACATGCTGGCGCCGGCGCCAGCTCCCAAGGCTTGCAGGGCCTCATGGCGCGGGACTATCCGCAGTTCTTCTCCGAGGAGCCGGATGCCCTTCCCTTGCTGGTGCGCTTCAAGTCCGAGCAGGATGACCAGATCGCCGGCGCCGTTCTGACCGGCCTGACCCTGGGCATCATTCCCTTTCCCGTGCGCACCGGCTTCAACATGGAAGTGGGCGTCACGCCCTGGAGCGGTACCGGCGGGGTGCTGCCGGAGTCCGTGATCCGCTACTCCCGGCGCGATCATGGCTGGATGACCATTTTCACGCCCCTGGGTCTTATTCCCATTCCGGGGCGCTCCGACATGGAGCGGGACACCTCCACGGTGCTGACGGACCCTACGCTCGCCGAGTATGTGAAGAAGCAGGGCGCCTTAAGTGACCGTGTGCTGCAGAAGGCCATCCTGAGCGCCCTGGCCGGCCTCGACCAGCCGGCGCTGCGCCGCTATGCGGCAGACCGCAAGGCCACGCCGACCTTCAGCACCGACATCGATGGCCGCCGCTATGAATCGCGCCTGGTGCCTTTTTATTCCAGGGACATGCGCCAGCCCGGCGGCGCCGACCAGTACCGCCTGCACATGAAAACAGTGGATGCCAGCGGCAAGGCCACCACCTATCTGCCCGTCGTCGCCCGTCGTGATGACGGCGGCGCCTGGCAGGTGCTGCGTCCCTATCTGCTGTTTGCTTCGCGTCCCACCGTCGCCACCGTGCTGCTGGAGAATGGCGTGCCGGCGCGCGGCATCGTGATGCCCGTGGAACAGCCGCCGCTGGCGGACTTCATCGAGCGCCCCGAGGTGGACGGCCAGGAAGCGGCCTGGATAGTGCGCTGGAGCAACGGCATCCTGCTGCAGATCAAGAACAGTACGCTCGCGGGCGAGTTACGCGGCCAGTCCCTTCCACAGTTGCAGGAGCTGATGACCCGGCTCGAGTCCTCCCTGCTCGACCTTAACGAACGGGTCGGCCGTGCCAACGACCGCGCCCAGCAGGCCATCGAGAAGGGCGAGAACCCCGAGGCACTGCGTGAACTGGCAGTGGTCTACCGCCAGCGCGGCGAAGTCCTCAAGGCCATCCTGGGCGCGGTGCGCCAGGAAGCGGCAACCCGCGGCACGCCCTGATCACGTAGCGTCGCGTGTCCATCCGGTGGATACGCGACGCTGCCGGTTCACTTCAAGGAGAAACACCCATGGCTTTCTGGATTCGCGGACTCATCATTGCCGGCAGTGTCCTGGTACTGTCGGGTTGCATGTCGGCGCGTGGCACCTCCACCCTGAAGGAAGTGCCAGACGCGGCGCAGCGACTGGCCGGCCTGCAGTTTCGCGTCGCAGCGGTCGACGAGGCGGGCTGTAACACGCCCGGGTGTGTGCAGGGGTTGCAGGAGACAATGAGCAAGGGCTATCCCCGACTGTTCAGCGATGATCTCGAGGCCATTCCCCTGGTCGTCCGCCTCAAGACCGAAACTGACAACAATGGTGTCGGTGCCTTTATCGGTGGTTTTTTCACGCTGGCAACCCTCCCTGTGCCGTCGTACACGGGCTTTGCCAAGGAAGTCGGGGTGACGCCGTGGAGTGGGGCTGGTGCGGTGTTGCCGGAGTCAGTGATCCGCTACACCCGCCGCGACCACATCTGGGTCACCGTCTTTACGCCGCTTGCGCTCATTCCCCTCCCCGGTCGCTCCGACATGGATCGGGCCACCGGCACCCTCATGAACGCAAACGACGATACATACCCAAAGAAGCAGCAGGCTTTCAATGAGCTCAACTTGCAAAAGGCCGTATTGACCGCTCTGGCCCAGATGGATCAGCCGGCCTTGCGCCGCATTGCCGCCGAGCGCAAGGCCATGCCGGCGCTCGAGGCCGACATCGACGGCCGTCACTACAGCGGTCGCTTGCTGCCGGCTTTCTCACAGGGCTTTCGCCAGACCGGGAGCGCTGATCAGTATCAACTGGTCCTGAGGAATACCGAGCTGCGCGACGGCCGCCAGACCATCACCACGCACCATATTCCCGTGGCGCGCCGTAGCGCGGCCGGCGGCTGGGAAGTGCTGCGCCATTACCTTTCGTTTTCCGCCCGCCCCATGGTGGCCACCGTACTGCTGGCGGACGGTTTGCCCGCGCAGCCGCTGTTGCTGCCGGTGGAGCAGCCGCCGCTGGCGGACTTCCTCGATGTGCCTGACACCCGGCCCGAGTCCGCGGCGCCAGTGCGCTGGAGCAACGGCATCCTGCTGCAGATCAAGAACGGACCGCTGGCGGCCGAACTGGCGGCGAAGTCGCAGCAGGAGTTGGGGGAGTTGACCACGCGTATTGAAACGGCGCTGCTGGATCTGAACGAACGCGTGGGGCGCGCCAACGACCGCGCGCAGCAGGCCATCGGGAAAGGCGAGAGCCCCGAGGCGCTGCGCGAACTGGCGGTGGTCTACCGCCAGCGCGGCGAAGTGTTGAAGGCAGTGCTGCAGATGGTGCGCCAGCAGACGGTGGCGCGCGGCGCGCTCTGACATGGCAACGACGATACATTCAAAGGAAAAGAGCATGATGCGTCAACTTCGACTACTGCTGGTGTCGCTTTGCCTGATGGGCCTGACGGGGTGCATGTCAATGCGAGCCACCACCACGCTTGAGGCGGATCCCAAAGCCGCCGCCACCCTGGCGGGGCTGAAGTTTCGCATCGCGTCCGTGGAGGCCGAGGGCACGACGGCGCAGGGGGCCGGCTCGGTCGAGAAGCTGCAATCCACCCTGCAGCAGCACTATCCCGACCTGTTCAATGACGACGTGGATGCCATTCCCCTGACGCTGCGGCTGAAGTCATCGCCCGACGAGAGCATTGGTGCTGCTTTTTTCATCTTGCTCGCAACGGGGACAACCGTACCTTTTCCCAGTCACGACGGTTTTCGCATGGAGCTGGAGGTGACGCCCGGGAGCGCGGGCGGAGCCCTTATGCCCGCCGCCACGATCAGCTATACGCGGCGAGATCACAGCTGGCTTTCCATACTGTCGCCGCTGGGGCTGATACCCATGCCGGGACGCTCTGACATACAGCGGCACACGCGTATCGACGCGGTTGCCGGAGCAGGGGCAGCCTATGCCGCCCGGCTGGCGGCCTTCAGCGAGGAGAATCTCCGCAAGGCGCTGCTGACGGCAGTGGCGCGCCTGGACCTGCCCGCACTGCGTCGCCATCAGGCACTGCTGACGGGAAAGCCTGCCTTCGAAGTTGATATCGAGGGCCGCCGCTACAGCGCGCGACTGCTGCCCGGCTTCACGCAGGGCGCCCGCCTGGCAGGGGAGCCCGACCAGTACCTGCTGGTGCTGCGGCACCGCGAGGAGCGGGATGGCCACGTGCGTACCAGTACCTGGCAGGCACCGGTGGCGCGCCGCACCGCTTCGGGCGAATGGGAGGTGCAGCGTCGCTACCTGATGCTGTCGTCGCGGCCTATGGTGGCCACGGCCCTGCTGGAAAACGGTGTCCCGGTCCGTGGCATGGTGCTGCCGGTGGAGGCCCCGCCCCTGGCCGATTTCATTGACGCGCCAGCAATGACCCCGGAAGCGGCGGCGCCGGTGCGCTGGAGCAATAACATCCTGCTGCAGATCAAGAACGATCCGCTGGCGGCCGAACTCGCCGCAAAGCCCTTGCAGGAGTTGCGGGACCTGATCACGCGCCTGGAGTCGAGTCTGCTGGATCTGAATGAGCGCGTCGGCCGCGCCAACGACCGCGCGCAGCAAGCCATCGAGAAGGGCGAGAGCCCCGAGGCACTGCGTGAACTGGCAGTGGTCTACCGCCAGCGCGGCGAAGTACTCAAGGCGATACTGCAGATGGTGCGCCAGGAAGCGGCTGTGCGCGGCGCGCCCTGACGCGGTGCAGACACCCACCAGCCCGCGCCGAAGCCCTTGGCAACCCAAGCCGGCGGGGGGGCAGGATCAGTCGTCGTCACCACCGAACAGGCTGTCGGTGAGGATCTTCATGACGCTCTCGCTTCCGCTTTCCCGAATGCTGTCGACCTTGCTGGCTGCCCAGGTCGTCGTTGCCTCGCGCGGCGGGTAACTCCCCGAACCGGCCCGCAGAAAGGCGAGTCGGGCATCCTGATCCAGTACCTGCTCATGTCCTGAAATGTCGCTGGATGCCGCCAGGACCTCGTCCAGCTTGTCTCTTATCAGGTAGGACCCGGCCGGGTCGCGGTCAGCGAGCGCGGCGACCAGTTGGCCGGGCTCCATTGCTGCGAACAGCTTGTTGGTCCAGTCATTCACCCGCTCGACGTACTCAAGGGCCTCCTTGCTGTTCTTCACGCGATCGGGCATTGCCTTGTAGATCGCCTTGCGGAGGAGCTCGCGCGCCTTCTCCTTGACGAACTCCTTGCCCTTGGCCAGCAGGTTGACCTGCGGCGGCAGCGGCGCCGGTGGCACATAGGGCGGCACCATGACCTGCCGAAACTCTGCCTGTGCGGCACCGGGCTGCTTGCCGGCGACCATGGCCGGGTCGATGGCCGGGCCTGAACCGAAGAAATTGCTGTGCACATTGCCGGACAGCGCGCTGCCCAGATCCGCACTGTCCGCCGCATCCTGCGCTTCCCAGGACGCACGCTGGCGCGCCGCCGCCTGCAGGCGGAGTTGCCGCTGCCGTTCCGCCTCGATCTGGCGCTGGCGCTCGGCTTCGGCGGCGGCGCGCGCCTGGGCGTCGGCCTGTGCGTCCATAGCCTGCAGGAGTGAGAACACCATGATGCTGGCCGCCATGGCTTCCATCGCCGCCGCATTCGAGCGCGCTTTTGCTGACGGCGCGCGCTTGATCACCTGCGCCGGACGGGCCGGTAGCGAGGACTCCGATGACGAGCGATCCACCTTCTGGCCAGTAATGCCCTCAAGCTGGCCGAGCGCACTGTCGCCAGGCGCATTCGTGCCCCAGTCGGCGTTGGTTCGCATCTTTGCTTCTGCCGAGTTATCCCAGAACAGGCCAGCGCCGCCTTCGGCCAAAGCAGTGGCAGAAATCATCATGCCCATGGCAAGGCATAACCCGGGCAGCGGTCTCATGGCCGTGCTCCCTTGGTCTTGAGTTGTTCTTTCAGGCGCAGCGCCTCCACATCCTGCGGGGACAGGCGCAGTGCCTTCTCAGCCAGCGCACGTGCCGTATCCGCCTGGCCCAGCGCGAGCGCGACCTCGCCACAGGTAGTGTGCGCCCAGGCAAGCTCCGGAGCACGGGCGAGGGCTTGCCGGCAGGGCGCCTCGGCTAGTGCCGGCTCGCCACGGGCGAGGGCGACCCGCGCCTGCACCCGTAGCGCATTGGTGAGGCCAGGCTCCAGCGCGAGCGCATTACCGGCGTCTTCCCCGGCACGCACGAGATCGCCGAGGTGCAGGCGCGCATAGGCGCGTAGCGCATAGGCTTGGGCAGACGGCTGTTTCACAAGCAGCGCGTCGAGTGTATTCACCACATCCTGATGGCGGCCTTCCGCCGCCTGTGCCAGCGCCAGTTCCAGCACCAGCGCGGTATTGGCGGGGAAGTCCTTGACGCCTTTCTCCAGCAGGGTGCGGGCCTGCGTGGCATCCCCCAGCCCGCGCAGGGCGCGTGCGCGCTGCAGCGGAAACTCGGCGCGCTGCGGATGGGCCGCCATGCCGGCACGGGCATAAGCCGCCAGCGCCTCGGTATCGTCGAGCATGCGTGCCGCCTCACAGGCCAGCAGATAGTCCCCTGCGGCACTGGCGCCCAGCAGCAGCGCCGAGTGGATGTCCTGGGCCGCTTCCGGCCAGGCCTGCAGGTTAGCCAGTTGGCGGGCACGTAGCGCGTACAGGCTGGCGCGCAGTGGCGCCTGCTCCAGCGCCCGCGTGAGCGTGGCCACGGCCGCCTGCGCCTGCCCGCCATCGGCTTGCAGGCGCGCCGTCAGATAGAGAGCCTCGTCCTTGGCGCGCGCACTCTCCGGCAGCCTGTTCAGCGCCGCCTGGGCTGCGGCGGGCTTGCCAGCCAGCAACTCCACGCGAGCCAGCTGCAGCCAGCCGCGGGCAGATGCCGGCTGTCCCTGCGTAAACCGCGACAGGGCCTGGCGGGCATCGTCCAGCCGTCCCTGCTCCCGCAGCGCAATGCCATGCAACAGCAGGGCGTCAGGGGCAACGCCAGCCACGGCGGCATCGCTGGCCAGCAGACGGGTAACCGCTGCCCATTCGCCGCGCAGGGCGAGGGCACTGGCCTGCGCCTGGCGCAGTGCCGCCGAGTCGACGCCGGCAGCGCGGGCCTGCTCGGCGGTGGCAATCGCCTCCGTGAGCGCACCACCGCGCCAGAGCGCCTCCACCAGCGCCGCATATGCCTCGGCATCGGCGGGAGCCCGGGCCAGCGTGGCGCGTGCCTCCAGGCGCAGTTCCATCCAGCGCTGCTGCTGGCGCAGGCTGGCAAGGGTGTCGGGGGCGGCGGCAACAGAGACCGCATCCGCAGATGCAGACACACCCGGCAGGGCCAGGGCCAGCAGCAGCCACCAGGAAGGCATTCCGAAACGGGGACAAGATTTCATGTGGGCAGTGTATTAGTTGTTTTGACCGGGAGCGTTGACTCAGATCAGGCGCTACCGGCCAGATCAGTCATTCGACCTGTGTCGGCACCTTGAATCCATGCCGCTCATGCAACAAAAAAGGCGACCGAAGTCGCCTTTTCATACGTGCTGTCTATCAGTACAGGCCAGAGATGAAGCTGGACACTGCATCGATTTCGGCGTCCGACATGCGCGCCGCAATCATCTGCATCGGGCCCTGCTCGCCTGCCTTGGCAGCGTCATTCGCGCGCTTGGCAGCCGGGTCTGCCACGGTATCGTTACGACCGGCCGCACGGAAGGCAACCAGCTGTGCCTTCACGTAATCGGCATGCTGGCCACCCAGACGCGGGTAACCTGCCAGGGCATTGCCCTTGCCAGCCGGGTTGTGGCAACCGGCACAGGCAGCCAGACCGGTCTTGCTGTTGCCGCCACGGAAGAGCTTTTCGCCCAGCTTGGCCAGCTCGGGCTTGGCCTTGCCAACCACGGCCTGCTGGGCCGAGAAATAGGCAGCCAGATCGGCCATGTCCTGGTCAGCCAGCGGCATGGCCATGCCCATCATGATGGGGTTGCCACGGCGGCCGGACTTGAAGTCCTGCAGCTGCTTGTAAATGTATTTGGCACCCTGACCGGCCAGCGTCGGATTGACCGGCACCATGCTGACGCCACCAGCACCGTGGCAGGCAGCACAGGCAGCAGCCTTGGCTTCGCCGGCAGTGGCATCGCCCTTGGGCATGGGGGCCGCGTGGGTCAGCGACACCAGACCCATGGACATTACGGCAGCGGCAAGCAATTTCTTCATGGTGGATTCCGTCTCGGGTAGTGCGGGTTACTTGGACATGTACTGGATGAGTGCCTTGAAATCGGCGTCGGTGCAATCTGTGCACAGGCCCTTGGCCGGCATGGCACGGATACCGTTCTTGACGTTCTTGAGCAGTGTGGCGTCGCCCTGTTTCAGGCGGGGCGCCCAGGCAGCCTTGTCACCCTTTTTGGGGGCGCCGGCAGCACCGGTACCATGGCAGGCCACACAGGCCTTGTTGTACTTGGCTTCGATCGGTGAAGGAGCAGCAGATACCTGTGCAGAAGCAAAAAACAGGCCGGCAAGCGCAGCGGCAATGGTAAATGTCTTCATGGCTTACTCCTGTGCCGGGAGGGGCACAACTGACTGGCTGAAACCGGATTACCGCACAACTTGCAGGGATTCCCTGCCAAGCCGCCGGATTATATACCACGACGCCGGCTACGCAATCCGCTGTGATGCCCGAATGCGCTAATAAAGAGATGTGCCGCGGCCCGTGACCCGGGCCGTCCCGCCCCGTAGAATGCCGGCATTCACTCTTCAGGCCCGTGTCCATGACCGCCCACCTGCATCCGGTGCTGCAACTCACCGAACGCGCCCAGTTCCTGACCAGCGCGCCCACGCTGGCGCACTGCCCGGCCGACATCGGCATGGAGATCGCTTTTGCCGGCCGCTCCAATGCCGGCAAGTCGAGCTGCATCAACGCCCTGGCCCGCCAGAAACAGCTCGCCCGCGCCTCCAAGACGCCCGGCCGTACGCAGCTCATCAACTTTTTTGCCCTGGATGAATCGCGGCGACTGGTCGACCTGCCAGGCTATGGCTACGCCAAGGTCGCCAAGGACATGAAGCGGGAATGGCAGAAACACCTCGGCTTTTACCTGCAGGGACGTCACAGCCTGCGCGGCCTGATCCTGCTTATGGATGCCCGGCATCCACTTACCGACTTTGACGTGAGCATGCTGGAGTGGGCGCGCGGCCACGGCCTGGATGTGCACTGCGTGCTGACCAAGGCCGACAAGTTCAATCGCGGCCCGGCGCTCAATGTGCTGCAGGCCGTCAGTCGTGACCTCAAGACCAAGGGCTTTGTGGCTACCGTGCAGCTGTTCTCGGCACTGAAACTGACGGGACTGGAAGAGCTGGCCGACAAGCTGGGCGAGTGGCTGGATTACCCGCCGCCGCCCGAGCTGCTGGTAGAGGCGCACAGCCGGCTGGCGTAACCCGTCACCCGATCAGTGCGCCTCGTCCCAGTTCTTGCCCACACCCACTTCGACCAGCAGCGGCACCGATAGCTGCGCCGCCGATTCCATCTGCTCGCGCAACAGTGCCGTCACGGCATCCACCTGATCGGCCTTCACCTCCAGCACCAGCTCATCGTGCACCTGCATGATGAGACGGGCATCGGCATGCTGTCGCGCGAGCGCCGCTTCCACCGCGATCATGGCACGCTTGATGATGTCCGCCGCCGTACCCTGCATTGGTGCATTGATTGCCGCACGTTCGGCCGCCTGACGCAGTGCCGGATTCTTGGCATTGATGTCACGCACCATCAGCCGGCGACCAAAAAAGGTTTCGACATAACCGTTCTGCGCGGCCTGTGCCCGGATGTTTTCCATGTACTGCTTGACGCCGGGGTAGCGCGCAAAATACATGTCGACATACCCCTGCGCCTCGCCACGCCCGATGCCCAGCTGCTTTGCCAGACCGAATGCCGACATGCCGTAGATCAAACCGAAATTGATGGCCTTGGCATTGCGGCGCTGGTCATTGCTCACCTCGGCCAGCGGCACCCCGAACACTTCGGCAGCAGTAGCGCGATGCACGTCCTCACCAAGGCGAAACGCATTGAGCAGCCCTTCGTCGCCGGAGAGATGCGCCATGATGCGCAATTCGATTTGCGAATAATCCGCTGCCACCAGCAGGTAACCTGGCGGCGCAATAAACGCCTGCCGGATCTTGCGTCCCGCCTCGGTACGGATCGGAATGTTCTGCAGGTTGGGATCGGAAGAGGAGAGGCGCCCGGTCGCCGCAACCGCCTGATGATAGGAGGTGTGCACACGGCCGGTTTTCCGGTCCAGCAGCTCTGGCAGCTTGTCGGTGTAGGTGGATTTCAGTTTTGACAGCGAACGGTGTTCGAGCAGCAACTTTGGCAGCGGATGATCCAGCTGCTCCAGCACATCTTCTGCCGTGGAGTATTGTCCCGTCGCGGTTTTCTTTGGCGCGGGGATACCCAGTTTTTCGTAAAGGATATGGCCCAGCTGTTTGGGCGACCCCAGGTTGAATTCCTGCCCCGCCAGCGCATACACGTCTTTTTCCAGCGCAATCATGCGCTCGCCAAGCTCACGGCTCTGGGTCGCGAGCATGGCAGTGTCGATCAGCACACCACGGTGTTCCATGGCCTGCAGGATCGGTGCCAGCGGCATTTCGATATCGCGGAACACCGATTCCAGTTTCGGCTCAGCCGCCAGCTGCGGTGCCAGCACATCGTGCAGGCGCTGCGTGATGTCGGCATCTTCGGCTGCATAGTGCGTCGCCTTGTCCACTTCGATCTGGTTGAAGGTGAGCTGCTTGACGCCCTTGCCGGCAATTTCTTCAAACGTGGTGGTTTTCACGCCAAGATAATGCGCCGCCATGTCATCCATGTTGTGACGCGTCGCGGTGGCATCCAGCACATAAGAAGCAAGCATGGTGTCGAACACGACGCCGCGCAGGACAATGCCGTAATTTTCCAGCACATGCATGTCGTACTTGAGATGCTGGCCGATCTTGCCGATGGCAGGATTTTCCAGCAGCGGCTTGAGGCGCGCGAGCACACTGTCACGCTGCAGCTGGTCCGGCGCTCCCATGTAATCGTGGCCGACGGGAATGTACCAGGCCTCGCCTGCACGCAGCGCAAATGACAGGCCGACAATTTCGGCCTGCATGTAATCCAGGCTGGTGGTTTCCGTATCGACACAGAACACCGTGGCATTGCCCAGTTTTTTCAGCAGCGCCTCGAAATCCTCTTCTGTCACGACAGCGTGATACTGCACATCAAGCGGTGCTGCCGGCACTTCTGCCTCAACACCCGCACCTTCGTTAAGCAATTCGTTGTGCCAGGTACGAAACTCCAGTTCACGCGTCCAGTACAGCAGCACATCATGATCGGGTTTGCCGGGATGCAGGTCATCCAGTGTCAGCGGCAGCTCGCAATCGCACTTGATGGTGGCCAGCTCGCGCGCCATTGGCAGCACGGCCAGTCCGTTGCGAAGATTTTCACCGGCCTTGCCCTTGATGTTGTCGGCATTGGCGATCAGTGCATCGAGCGAGCCGAATTCCTGCAACCACTTTGCTGCCGTTTTCGGGCCCACACCATAAACGCCTGGAATGTTGTCGACGCTGTCGCCGACCAGCGAGAGGTAATCAACAATACATTCAGGTGGCACGCCGAATTTCGCAATCACGCCATCGCGATCCAGAATGCTGTCATTCATGGTGTTGATCAGCGTGATGTGCTCGTTGACGAGCTGGGCAATGTCCTTGTCGCCGGTGGAGATCAGCACCGGCATGCCGGCCGCCGCGGCCCGTTTTGCCAGTGTGCCGATCACGTCATCAGCTTCCACGCCCGGCTCGCACAACAACGGCAGGCCGAGCGCACGCACCATCGCATGCAGCGGCTCTACCTGCAGGCGCAGGTCGTCCGGCATGGGCGGGCGGTTGGCCTTGTATTCGGGGTAGATGGCATCGCGAAAAGTGCCGCCTGGCGCATCGAACACCACCGCGATATGCGTGGGTGAATAGGTCTTGATGAGCTTCTGCAGCATGTTGATCACGCCCTTGACCGCGCCCGTGGGCTGGCCGGACCGGGTCATCAGTGGAGGCAGTGCGTGAAAGGCGCGATACAGGTAGGAAGAACCGTCGACAAGAATCAGGGGTGTGGCTGACATGGCACTCGTTCCCCCTCTCCGCAGAGAGGGTTGCTTAAGAGGATTGCTGGCAGGATAACCGTAAGCCGGGCAGGGTAACGCAGAACCGCAGGGCCTGTCGCCGGAGCGCTGCGGCCATTTTTTGCGGCGCGCAACGCGCTACACTGCAAGCATGTCTGTTTATACCCATCTCGCGCTGGCCGATGTCCAGCCTTTCGTTGCTGCATGCGGCCTGCCGGCCGTGCAGATGCTCGCTCCCATCAAGGGCGGTATCGAAAACAGCAACTATTTCCTGACCCTCACTGACGGGCGCGAGCTGGTGCTCACCCTGTTCGAGGAACTCGGCCA
>JBASJP010000092.1:0-3230 GCA_049655345.1 Moraxellaceae bacterium | reverse complement strand
CAGATGCCAGTACCAGACCGGCAACCACGGCCACGATGGTGGCAAAGGCTACGGCAGCAACAAACGCCAGGAACAGGTTACCCAGCATCGAATCTGCACCACCACCCAGATACTGGGCCAGCAATGGCGCTGCCATGTTGCCGCCCTTGTCGACAGCAGCAATGTCAGGGGCACCCACATTGATTGCAGCACCCAGACCAAGGAACAGGGTCAGCACATAGAAACCACCGATGATACCCATGGCCCAGATCACGGACTTGCGGGCTTCCTGTGCCGTTGGCACGGTGAAAAAACGCATCAGGATGTGTGGCAGACCGGCAGTACCCAGCACCAGCGCAAACCCGAGGGATATCTGGTCAAGCGGATCCTTCATGTACAGGCCTGGCTCAAGGAAACGCTGACCCAGCTCACTCGTGGTCATGGCAGCAGCAGGATCACCAATCAGCTTGGCGGTTTGTGCCAGCACCTTGGGATCGGAAATCGCTGCCGTCAGGAATGCAGGCAACGAGAAACCATAAGGTGCCCACACCAGCGCCACCAGAACCAGTGATGCCGTCACCAGCAAGACCGCCTTGATGATCTGTACCCACGTGGTCGCCACCATGCCGCCAAACAACACATAGGCCAGCATCAGGATGCCAACCACAATCACCGACACTTCGTAATCAATACCGATCAGCGTCTTGACCAGTACACCGCCACCCACCATCTGGGCAGTCAGGTAGATGGTCGACACCGTGATCACGGACAGGGCACCGGCCACACGGGTTTTCTTGGGATCGTTACGGAAGGAAAGGATATCTGCCAGCGTGTACTTGCCAATGTTCCGGCATGGCTCTGCAATCACCAGCAGCACGGTGATATAGGCCATGAGAAAGCCTACCGAATACATGAACCCGTCATAGCCATAGAGCGAAATCAGGCCGGCAATACCGAGAAATGAAGCAGCTGACAGGTAGTCACCTGCAATTGCCCAGCCGTTCTGCAAGCCGGAAATTCCACCGCCTGCCGTGTAGAAGTCAGAGGCAGAATGCACGCGCTTTGCCGCCCGAAAGGTGACATACATCGTCATCGCAATAATGGCGCCAAACACCAGAAATGTCAGAAAGCGGTACTGCGGGGCAACGGCGCCCGCATCCTCCGCCAATGACAGGCCTGGCAGCAGCGCCAGCAATCCGAGAAGAATCCTAGACATGACGTGGACCTCCAACGGAGGCAACAATTTCAGCCGCCAGAACATCAAACTCACGATTGGCACGACGCGAATAAATTATCGCAACGCCCCAGGCCACCACAAACTCGGACAAGGCAAACAGCAAACCGACATTCATCGGTCCCCATACCTTCTGGCGAAAAAGCTCGGGGGTAAACACTGCACCCAGTGGCAGCAGGAAATAATAGGCGAGGGAAAAAGCCATCAGGCTCCAGAGAAAACGGCTTTTGCGTCGGTGCAGATTCTGAAAACGAGGGTCGGCCTCTATGGCCTCCCAGTCGATGGGTGTCTGACTCATGATGCGCTCCTGTCATGCCTTGCTGCCGGCGTAGTACCGACACAGCTAACATGGCCATCATGCACCAAGGCCTACATTCGCAAATCTAGACCTTGGTCGTAGCACCCGCACAACAAAAAGGCCCGAACACTGGCTCGGGCCTTTTCATTTTCTTCAGGAAAAACAGTCACCTGGCAGCAGGCAATCAGGCCTCGACCGGGTAATTCCAGCGCCAGACCTCAAAGCCGCCATCCAGGCTGTAAACCTCGGCAAAGCCCTTCTCGCTAAGCCAGGCACTGGCACCCTGGCTGGAGTTGCCGTGATAGCAGTAAACCAGCACCGGGGTCGCCTTGTCGGTATTCTCGATAAAGCCGGCCACCGACTGGTTATCCAGAAAAACCGCCCCGGGAATACGGCCGGCCTGATAAGAACCCGCATCCCTGACATCCACCAGCACAGGTGACCGCTCAGCAATCAGGGCCGCAGCGTCTACCGGTGAAATTCGCTGCCAGCTCACGCCCGCTCTCCCCGCATGGACGGAATATCTGCCAGCAGCTCCTCTTCAGGATACTTGCTCGGCAGCTTGCGACCGATGGCCTCTTCCAGCTTGGGAATCAGGAACGCATCATCCTCGCACGCAAAACTGATGCTGGTACCGCTGGCACCAGCACGGCCGGTACGCCCGATGCGGTGCACATAATCATCCGTCTGTTCCGGCAGCGTGAAATTCACCACGTGACTGACGTTATCAACATGGATGCCACGACCCGCAACGTCCGTCGCCACCAGTACCTTGATCTTGCCTTCGCGGAAGTTTTCCAGCGTCTTGACGCGCTTGTCCTGCGGCACTTCGCCGGACAGCATGGCGCAGGAAATCCGGTGATCCCGCAACATGTCCGTCAGCTTGCGCGTCTGGTCGCGGCGATTGGCAAACACCCTCACCCGTTCCATGTTCTGCTTGGTGATCAGGTTGTAGAGTAGCTTGTACTTGTCTTCGGCCGTCGTGATGTACACCAGCTGCTCGACAAGATCCGTGGTGCCTTTTTCCGGTTCTATTTCCACCTTCACGGCACTGCACGTCCACTGTTCGGACAGGTTCAGCACATCGCGGGTAAATGTGGCCGAGAACAACAGCGTCTGACGCGACACCTTGGGCGGCGTCATGCGCACGATACGCTTCACATCCGGAATGAAGCCCATGTCCAGCATGCGATCGGCTTCATCAATGACCAGTGTTTCCACGCGATCCAGATACACATCCTGCTTGCCGGCAAAATCCAGCAACCGACCCGGTGTGGCCACCAGGATATCGACAAAGTCTTCCGTCAACTGCTTGCGCTGCTTGTCGTAGTCCATACCGCCCAGCACTGTCACCACCTTGAGACCGGTGTACTTGGACAATGCCGCTGCATCCTTGGCAATCTGCATCGCCAGCTCGCGGGTCGGCGCCAGGATCAGGGCGCGGGGCTCACCGGTGTAACGCTCTTCATCAGGCGGATTTTTCAGAAGATCCGTGAGAATGGTCAGCAGAAAAGCCGCCGTCTTGCCGGTACCCGTCTGGGCACGGCCAATTGCATCATGGCCCGCCATGGTGAACTTGAGGACACGCTGCTGGATCGGCGTGCAGTACTGGAAACCCTGATCGGCAATTGCATGAAGTACTGCACGCGGCAGATTGAGATCCGCAAAGCGCATCTTGCCTTCGGCAGCAGGGACTACATAAGTCGCAGGATCCCAACC
>JBASJP010000091.1:0-2724 GCA_049655345.1 Moraxellaceae bacterium | reverse complement strand
GACCAGTTCGGTCTGACCTCGCACAAGAAGGCCTGGGCTGCTACGCTGGCAGGCCGCTTCAAGAATGAAATCATCGGCATCGAAGGTCATGATGCCAACGGTTTCCGCGTGCTCTGCGAAATTGACGAAGTGATCCGTCAGGATGCCTCACTCGAGCAGTTCGCTGCACTGAAGCCTGCCTTCAATCCGAAGGGCGGCACAGTCACCGCCGGTACATCGTCAGCGTTGTCTGATGGTGCCTCTGCCATGCTGATCATGAGTGCTGAACGTGCCCAGGCCCTTGGCCTGAAGCCGCGCGCCAAGATCCGCTCCATGGCCGTGGCCGGTTGTGAAGCCGCCATCATGGGCTGGGGTCCGGTGCCGGCAACGCAGAAGGCACTTAAGCGCGCCGGTCTGTCGATTGACGACATCCAGACCATCGAGCTGAACGAAGCTTTTGCGGCACAGGGTCTTTCGGTGCTCAAGGGCCTCAACATCCTCGACAAGGCCGAAGAGCGTGTTAACCACAACGGTGGTGCCATCGCCCTGGGTCACCCGCTTGGCTGTTCCGGTGCCCGTATCACCACCACACTGCTGAACGTGATGGAACAGAAAGACACCGAACTCGGTCTCGCCACGATGTGCATCGGCCTCGGCCAGGGCATCGCGACCGTTATCGAACGTCTCAAGTAATCCGCGCTTTCTCCTTATCCCGGAGAAGACGGACCAGTGAAAACCGCGGCCACAAGTCGCGGTTTTTTTATGCCTGTAATTTCGTTACCCATTGTTTTAATGGGAATTATCTAATTTTTCTGACAACTGTATACACTGTGTTTGCCTTTTGCTGGCAGAGTGCCTAGCATGGCATTGACCTGATGGTCACTTTTGTTGCGACAACAAGAAAAAAGCGGGATACCTTCATGACAGCCGTTATCAGCAACACCGGCACTGCACGCATTCCTGGCGAGTTCCACTACTGGAAAAACCTGCCGACCCCCCGTATCCAGCGTGCCCGCAAGGTCTTCAGGCGCATGTTCGGTTTTGATCCCGATCTGCCGGAGCAGGTCATCAATACCTATGCGGCGTCCTATTACGAGGCTGATCCGGTGGCGGAGGCTTTCGTGGATGATGCCTACATCAACGGCAATCCTGCGCAGGGCCGGGCCATGCTGGATATGGCGCTGGAGAAGGGGATTGATGCGGTAGTGGATGCTCCGGAGTCCATGAAGCGGCTGTTTGCAGAGCGCGACAAGGCTCCGGTGTGGCTGGACATGGAGATGGTGCGGTACGGGGCAAAAGTCTTCCGTCGCTTCGGGCCGGAGCTGTTCAATTTTTTCGGCGCCATCACGCTGGAGGGTTATACCAACAACTCTGTGGTGAAACCGTTGATCCTGACGGGGGCCTATGCCGGTGACGGGACCAAAGGCCGCTTTCTGGAAACGGCAGCGTTCTGGGTGGATATTTCAGAGCCTGGTGGGCTGGAGCCAGCCGGTGATGGCTGGAAGACCACCATGCGCGTGCGCGTCATGCATGTGTTTGTGCGCCGTCGCCTGATGTCGCATCCGGAATGGAAAATGGATGAGTGGGGGGTGCCGATCAGTCAGGCGGATGCGCTGGTGACGTTGATGGCGGGATGTATTGCCCCGGGGTATTTCTTGCGTGTGGCCGGGTTCAGGACGTCGCGGGATGACATTCTGGCGATGATGCATTTCTGGCGCTACGTTGGGCATCTGATGGGCGTACAGCCCCCCTGGTATCCTGAAACGGTGGAGGACGGGCTGAAGTTTTCGTTCATGGCGTTTGCCAGTGGTGCCGGCAAGGCGGGCGATGATGGTGTGATGCTGTGCCGCTCCTTCAGTGAGGCGTTCAGGCCTCTGGAGAGACCCGATGCCTCGCTGCTGGGGCGGATACAGGCGGGGGTCGACCACCGGATTCATCAAGGCTTTGTGAATTTCTTTGTCTCGAAAACCACACGCAAGCGCTCGGGAATTCCATCGGCAGGTTTATGGCGGTTTTATCCGCTGGCCAGTGCTCCGCTGGTGTTTGGTGCAGAAACGCTGCGGCAGCACTTTCCGAAAGTGGATGACATGCTGGATACCGTGACGCGTTACCGCCGGCGTAAATGGCTGGAGCGCCACATGGAGAAGCGCAAGGCCGAATACACGGCGGTTTCGCAGTTTACCCGGTAAGGTTAATCACGCCCGCCCTTCCGGTCAGAGATTCTCGTAGCGGTTCATGTCGAGTATGCCTGCTTCGAGAGGTTCGGTTTCCTCGATGTAACGCGTGTAGTCGTGAAAGTATGTCCAGAAATCCGGATGCGTGCGACGAATGCCCCAGCGCACGATCACGCTGTCCATGTCTGCGGAGGATTTTACCTGGGCAAGAGTGGCTGCAAATTTTCCAATGTCGTTTGCTGAGACATTGAAGGCGAAATTCGGGTAGCTGGCCAGTATGCCCGGATAGATGGTGAGAGTGTCTTTCCGGGGCTGGTAACGCCAGTCTTCACCCATCATGTAGGCTACATTGCTGTGTGCCTTGTTGCGCAACATGGTGTAGATCTCGCGGTTGCCGTCTGTGTGGTAAACGCGGATGAAGCTTGCCTCTGGCAGGAAGGTGATGACGGGGAGTTCACTTGCCGGGCGCGAGGCCAGTTGGCTGAGCGCCTGATCAGCCGTGCGCATGTAGTCTGCAACGTGTTTGCGGGCACAGTTGTTTTTCTGGCAGCGATTGATCGGATCGGGCCTG
>JBASJP010000090.1:0-1649 GCA_049655345.1 Moraxellaceae bacterium | reverse complement strand
GGATGATCTGCGCGCCTTTGTCGAAGTGTTCGAGCGCATTCGCGCCTCGTATGTCGAGCCGGTGGATGACCGCACCCTGTTCGAGAATGCCATTCGCGGCATGCTCTCTTCGCTCGACCCCCACTCTGCCTATCTGGACAGCAAGTCCTTCGAGGACCTGCAGAACAATACCAGTGGCGAGTTTGGTGGTCTTGGTATCGAGGTTGGCATGGAGGATGGTCTCGTGCGTGTGGTGTCGCCGATTGACGATACGCCGGCCGCACGTGCCGGCATCCAGGCCGGCGACTACATCATCAAGCTGGATGGCAAGTCGGTGCAGGGCCTGAGCCTGGCCGAGGCCATCAACCTCATGCGTGGCAAGGCCGGCACAAAAGTTGTGCTGACCATCGTGCGCAAGGGCGAAGAGCCAAAGGAAATCACGCTGGTGCGTGCGCGTATCGAAATGACCAGTGTGCGTTCCCGCATGCTGGAAGACGGGTACGGCATGATCCGTATCAGCCAGTTCCAGGCGCATACGGGCCGCGACTTCCGTCGTGAGGCAGACAAACTGCGTACCGAAGCCAAAGGTCAGCTGAAAGGTCTGGTGCTGGATTTGCGCAACAATCCCGGCGGTGTACTGGATGGCGCAGTCGCGGTGAGTGATGCGATGCTCGACAGCGGGATCATCGTGTCCACGCGCGGCCGTCAGGCCGGCTCCGGTCAGGAGTTCACGGCAACACCAGGCGATGTGCTCACCGGTGTGCCGGTGGTGGTGCTGGTCAATGGTGGTTCTGCATCGGCCTCCGAGATCGTGGCAGGGGCACTGCAGGATAACCGCCGTGCACTGGTGGCGGGCACCACCACCTTTGGCAAGGGTTCCGTGCAGACTGTGTTGCCGCTGAGTGCCAGCAAGGGCATCAAGCTCACTACGGCACGTTACTTCACGCCCAGTGGCCGTTCTATCCAGGCCGAGGGCATCAAGCCCGATATCGTGGTCAGTCCTGCACGCGTCAGCCTGCTTGAGGGTGGACTGAGTGTGCGCGAGGCGGACCTCCAGGGGCATCTCAGTCAGGGCAAAGCCACAGAAAAAGCGGCGGATGAGAAAGCGGCTGCTGCAACGGATGCCGCCAACAAGAAAGCGGAAGCCAGAACGCTGGCCGAGCAGGACTACCAGTTGTATGAGTCGCTCAACATTCTCAAGGCTGCTGCCTGGTCACTGGTGCCGGTAGTGCCACAGCCATCGGCCAAGCCGGTTGAAAAAGCGGCGATACCCAAGGTGTCGGCCACTGCCGGCTGAGTGTGGTCAGATCGTGTGGTGATTTAAAAAGCATGAACATAAAAAAGGCCGGATGTTTCCGGCCTTTTTTATTGGCAATCATTCAGACAGGACAAAGATGGCGCATCATCAGGCTGCGCAGCGTGTCTTGACGAAAGGGCTTGCCGAGATGGCCGGTCATGCCGGCACCAAGGAATTCTGCCACCAGCTCGGGGGCCGTATGCGCGGTGAGGGCGATGACCGGCACATTGCGTCGGCCGGTTTCCTGTTCAAATGCGCGAATCCTGCGGGTTGCGTCCGGCCCGCTCAGTAACGGCATTTCACAATCCATCAGCACAATATCGAAAGCCTCGCCTGCTGCACAATACATCTGCACGGCCTCTTCGCCATTGCA
>JBASJP010000089.1:0-2164 GCA_049655345.1 Moraxellaceae bacterium | reverse complement strand
GAATTTCGTTCTCGGCCAGTGCCGTCATGTAGGTGCCGAGGAAGAAGTCCATCGCCTTCACCTGCCGCTCGCCTTGGGGTCCCTGCAAGACAAAGGTGGCGTCCAGCGCCATCGCGATCGCAGGATGGTCGTTGCCCGGATCGCCGTGGGCAATGTCGCCACCGATGGTGCCGCGGTTGCGCACCTGCGGGTCGGCAATGAGCAGCGCCGCCTCCGGCAGCAAAGGCAGGCGCTCCTGCAACAGCCTGGAGGCAATCAGGTCGCTCTCGCTGCTCATCGCGCCGATGCGGATCAGGCCGCCTTCCTCGCGGATGCCGCGCAGTTCGGGAATGCGGTTGATGTCGATCAGCGTGCCCGGCTGCGCAAAGCGCAGCTTCATCATGGGCAAGAGGCTGTGGCCGCCGGCCAGCAGCTTGGCATCGTCGCCCAGGTCGGTCAGCAATGTCAGCGCCTCGCCAAGGGAGCGGGGCGCGTGGTAAGCAAATGAGGGTGGAATCACGTTGTCTCCTGTACGGCCTTATTGACCTTTAGGAGCGCGACTTTAACGACAGGTAATCCGGCAGGGGAAGCTAAGCAATCAACCGTCGTTCACACGGCACGAATGGCAGCAGGACTGCACGAATGAAAAAAGTTGCCAAACCTTGATCTACCGCAAACAAATACCTGATTCATATTCTTACCGAAGCTGCATCCGTCAGTCCCAACTGCTCCATCAGGCGCGGAGCACTGGCTCGCGACACCGGAATCTCGACTGGCACAGACCCCATCATGCGCAGCGTCATGCGCCCGTCGTTACGCACGATCTCATCCACATGGGACAAATTGACGATGTAGCTCCGGTGCACCCGCAGGAACAGTTGCGGGTCGAGCCGGCTCTCCAGATCGCCGATATTGAGGTTGCAGAACTGGCTGCCCTGCCCGGTATGCACCCAGGTGTAATGTCCCTCGGAACGGATGAAGGACACACTCGGAACGTCCACCAGCAGCACCCGGTTTTGCTTGATGGTCGGTATCTTGCGCAGTTGGCGCTTTTCCCCATCCTCACGCGTGCCCTGTGCCAGGCCCGTTTTTGCCTCATGGCTGACCACCTCGGTGATGTCATAGAAAACCAGCGTATAGCCGGTGGTTGTGCCCTGCGCATCCCCAATTTTTGACACCTTGATCAGCAACATCCGATCCGGAATATTGATCATCATGGCCATCGGCGGGGCATTGTTCACCGGGCACTCGGCCTGTCCCAACAGGAACTTGACTTTTTCCTTCGCCGCCTCGGGATGGAATGAAGTCACGATCTTGCCAAAGGGCATCTTGTCCTGCAGCGGCAGGCAGCGCCGCGCGTAATCGTTCATGCCCATGACCCGCAGTTCAAGGTCAAGGTTGACGACGCCGACATCAAATCGTTCCAGCAGATAAAGCCATGAACTCGAAGGTGACACGGAAGGAGAGCCGATGGGACAAGTTTTCATCAAAAAGTACTCGTGAGATTAAATGGAACTCGGCGCGGGCGCTTTCGTGCCGGAAAACGGACACTCATGCATGTCAGGCGCGCTTCGTTCATACGTCTGGCAGTCCCCTGAAACCGCCGCTAGAGTCTCATGCTTGAACTACTGTGCTCAAGAAAAAGACATATCTTCCGATTTTTGCGAATGACACCGGATTCTGAGGTGACAAGACCAAGATCAATACGGGGTTTTCCCTAGCGCATCATTTTTCATTTGTTGTTGTGAGCAAAACGCTTTTTATGAATAGTCCTCGCCACTGGCTGGCCCGCAGCATCGGTTCCGCTGTCCTGACCCCCACCGTGCTGTTGGTACTGGTAGGCGTAACGCTGTGGTCGGTCGAGCAAGCCAGTGCGACCGGCGCCAGGAGCCAGCAGCCAGGCATGATCCTCCTCACACTGGCGGCGGTCACGCTGGGGTGCGCGGCCCTGGCTTGGGTGCGCCCGCAACGCGCTGGTCTGTCTCCGCCTCACGTCATGCTGTCGCTGGGGTTTGGCGGCATGTTACTGGGGCTGTTGTACGACTTGTCCAGATCCGGTCCGGCCCGACTGGACAGCCTGTGCACGCAGTCGGCGTCGCTGGGCTTCATGGACGGCCTGCAACTTCACCTGCAGTTCCTGCCCGGCATGCACTCGGGCATGTTGGCTGGTGGATTGCTGGCAATA
>JBASJP010000088.1:0-3796 GCA_049655345.1 Moraxellaceae bacterium | reverse complement strand
TCACTGTTCACTACCAGGTAGCCGTACATGGTCGACCACAGCCCATAGCCAGAAACAGGCAGGACAAGCTTGTCGAGCTTGCCATCCGGATTGCGCACCACATACACATCGGCCTCGTTGGCACGACGCTTGATGTTGGCAATGTCCTGCTCGCCGGTCAGCTTGATGCTGCGGGCGGAGTCCTTGGTGGCCTTGCGCATGTCAAAGCTGTCACTCAGCTCGACCTTGCGGAAGTCGCCGGTATCGATAGTGACTATGTAGCGCTCCAGACCGGCAAACAGCTTGTTCACTTCGGCCTTGCTACCCTTGCCCTCTTCCAGAATGCTGGCAGCGGCAAGAATCTTGCGCTGCTTTTCCAGCTCCCTGTTTTCAGTCTGGATCGGCTTGAGCAGCGTCACGGCGGCGGCCAGTGCAATGGAGCACACCACCGACAGCACCGTCGCTACAACGACGGTTTTTACTGTGGATTCGTTAGACATTGCGTGCAGCCCTCCGCTTGATGTTCGCCTGCATCACGAAATAGTCGATCAACGGGGCACACAGATTGCCAAACAGGATGGCCAGCATCATGCCTTCGGGATAGGCCGGGTTGACCACACGGATCATCACCACCATCACGCCGATCAGCATGCCGAAAATCCAGCGGCCGGCATTGGTCATGGCCGCCGAGACCGGGTCGGTGGTCATGAAGACCATACCGAACGCAAAACCGCCCAAGACCAGATGCCAGTACCAGGGCACGGCAAACATCGGATTGGTATCAGAGCCGATGGCATTGAACAGGGACGACATGGCCACCATGCCCAGCATGGTACCGGCCATGATGCGCCAGGAGGCGATACGGGTGACCAGCAGGCCGACCGCACCAATCAGGATGGCCAGTGTGGAAACTTCACCCACAGAGCCAGGAATGGTGCCGAGGAAGGCATCCCACCAGGTAATCGGATTAAGGCCCGCAGCGGTCACACGCAGCATGTTGCCCAGACCTTCCAGCTTGGCCTGACCCAGTGCAGTGGCACCGGAGAACCCATCAATGCCCTGCTTCCACACTTGCGGATCAATCGCGGTCCAGACCACATCACCGGACAACTGCGCCGGGTAGGCAAAGAACAGGAACGCACGACCGGCCAGCGCCGGGTTCACAAAGTTCTTGCCGGTGCCACCAAACACTTCCTTGGCAATCACCACACCAAAGGAAATGCCAAGCGCCACCTGCCACAACGGGATTGAGGGCGGGCACACCAGCGCAAACAGCACAGAGGTGACGAAGAAACCTTCATTCACTTCATGGCCACGCTTCATCGCAAACAGGACTTCCCAGAAGCCGCCAACAATGAAGGTAACCATATAGATGGGAACAAAGAACGTGGCGCCATACAGGAAGGCCGACCACATGTTGTTCGCATCAAAACCGGCAAAGGTATTCACCACCCAGAAACGCCAACCGTCCAGCGCCATCTCGGGCGTAACACCCTTGGCTGCTGCAAGCTGCAGTGTTGTCAGTGCCTGATGGCCCACGTTCCACATACCAAAGAACATGGCCGGGAAGGTGAACATCCACACCATGATCATGATGCGTTTGAGATCAATCGAATCACGCACGTGCGAGCCGCCTGTCGTCACCGACGGCGGGCTGTACAGGAAGGTATCAACCGCCTCATACAGCGCAAACCACTTCTCGTGTTTGCCGCCCTTGGTGAAATGCGGCTCCATATTGTCGAGCTGCTTTCGCATCCACTTGACCATGCTCAGCCCTCCACTTCTATGCGGGTCAGCACATCACGCAGGATGGGACCGTATTCATATTTACCCGGGCACACATAGGTGCACAGGCCCAGATCTTCTTCGTCCAGCTCCAGCACGCCCAGCGCCTGCGCGGTGTCGTCGTCATTCACCAGCATGGCACGCAACAACTGCGTGGGCAGGATGTCCAGCGGCATGACGGCTTCGTAGGTGCCCACCGGCACCATGGCACGCGGGCTGCCATTGCTGCTGGTGGTCATCGGAAAGACCTTGCGGAAGAACTTGCCGGCATAAATGGCAAATATCGAATGGCGGTTCATGCCTGGACGTACGTAATGCACGAATTCGCGCTCGCGGCCTTCGGCCAGCACAGAGACCTGCAGGTGATGACGCCCCAGATATGCCTCGGGGCCGACACCGGTACGACCGGACAGCACAGAGCCGGAAATCAAACGGTTGTCGGTGCCGTTCACTTCGCCATCCGTGAGGTTGGAAAGCGATGCGCCCAGACGGGTGCGTACCAGGCGCGGGCTTTTTACCTGCGGGCCGGCAATCGAAATCACGCGATTGGCGTCAATCTGCCCCGTGGTGAACAACGTGCCAATGGCAATGACATCCTGATAGTTCAGATGCCATACCGTGCGCGTGGCCGAGACCGGGTCCAGAAAGTGGATGTGGGTGCCGACCAGACCGGCCGGATGCGGGCCGGCAAATTCATTGGCCGTCAGATTACCCGTCTGGAAGTTGGCACCCGCGGCCTTGCAGACAAACACCTTTGGCGCCAGCTTCTGCAGCACGGCAAGGCCATCATTGAAGGCCTTTTGCGATGACAGGATGACCAGCTCCGGATTGGCGGCCAGCGGATTGGTATCCATCGCATTTACAAAAATGGAGTGTGGCTGCGTGCCAGGCACCGGAATCTTGCTGAACGGGCGCGTCCGCAGTGCCGTCCACAAACCGGAGACCAGCAACTGTTCCTGCACCTGTTCTGCCGTCAGGGCAGAAAGATCTGCATGAGCAGTGAAAGAAACGGACTCTGTGCTGCCCTCTTCCACATCAATGACCAGCGACTGGAAGACACGGCGGGCACCACGATTGATGGCGCGCACACGGCCCGTGGCTGGTGCCGTGAAGAGCACTGCATGGTTTTTCTTGTCGGCAAAGAGCGGCTGGCCGAGCACCACACGGTCGCCTTCTGCCACCTTCATGGTTGGCTGCAACCCGGGGTAATCGGCGCCCACGAGTGCGACCGTGCGAATGGCCGGTCCCTCGCTGATGGCCTGCGACGGCTGCCCGGAAATGGGCAGGTCCAGACCGCGCTTGAGCTTGATCATGGTGATATCCAGCAATGGTCAACAGGAAACCTGCTGTCATGGCCACGGGCGAATCCGGGATTTTGATGCGTCCGGAGAGAGTAGCGCCGGGCCTGCAAACAGACGGCAGCCCCGGATTCTAGGGGAATCAGGCGCGCAAAGACACCCTGAAAAGAGAGGTATGTACCTGAATATGCACAAGGTTTGATCTAGCCCGGGGAGGATTGCCCTCCCCCGGCGGTCTTACTTGGCAGCTGTCGGTTTGACGACCGGTGCGGGCGGCAGTTTGGCCAGACGAGCGGGCAATGTCAGGCCCGGCCTCAGCTTGTCGTAACGGCCATCCAGTGCCACATCAATCGCGTCCAGACGCGCTGCCGGCAAGGGATGGGTCTTGTAGAGCAGGGTCACGGCATCGGTAGATCCCGCAGCGTCCAGACGGTCCAGCACCGCCGGCAAGCCATAGGTGTCGTAGCCGGCACGGGTGGCGTAAAACACGCCAAGACGATCCGCCTCAAACTCGGCACCCTTGTCCAGGGCACGCGAGCAGATTTCGGCACCATTGCCCACCAGCATCTTCACCGAGTTGTCACCGGTCTTCTTCAGCAGTGCCTCCTGCCCCATGGCCACCACACGCTGCTTTTGCATCAGGCGCACATGATGGCGCGCGTTCACGTGCGCAATCTCATGGGCCAGGATGCCGGCCAGCTCGGCCTCGCTTTGCAGCATGGCGTACAGACCAC
>JBASJP010000087.1:0-3002 GCA_049655345.1 Moraxellaceae bacterium | reverse complement strand
GTCCAGGGCTTGCTGCAGAAAGGCTTCACCAACGGGTGAAATCGGCGCATTGACCAAGCCACCCAGCAAGTCGGCCACGGGACCGCCGTCTTTGGAGGTTACTTCTTCATCGCTGTCGTCATAGTCTTCTGGTTTGTTGTAGTTGTAGACGATGTCGTACTTGCCATCGGGGTATAGGGTAAAGGTCAGGCCCCAAATTCGCTGGCCGGTAGTGCGCAGGTTTTCGTCGCGGAGCGAAATGCAAGCATCGTTTATTTCAAATACTCTGGAAAATTCGATATCAATATCGCTCCTGTTTGAGTCGGCGTGAATTTGCTCAGTGACCATCCGACTGCACTCTCGATTGAGAATGAACGTGCTAAAAAAAATCTTGGTCCAACCAGAACGGGCAGCTTCTGCCAAAAGCGCCCCAATTTTTTTATAAACGTCGTCAGGTGTTGTCATGCGCAATTTTTCTTAACTATTGGGTAAAGGGAAATCTCTCAATTCTTCCATTGATCGTGGCGGTCACCAAGAAAACATTCGGTCTTGCCCCGTTTCCACTGGGATACCCCACATCAATCTTGACGCTCACCTGCTTACCTGCATCAATTTCACTCTTCAACATAGCCTCCATCGCCTTCCAGTCACCGCGATTTAGGGTGGATGCTTGCGGAACGATATTGATGCGATCACCAGCACCGCCATGAGCGCAGAGGCGGTGAATGCCGCCTCCATGGCCTTCAAGAAAGCGCTCATTGAGCGCGCCCTGGGGGCAGAACTCACCCACCATCTGGGCTATGGCGCCGGTGCAGACAAACCCCTTGATGCTAGGAACCACCGTAACGGCGCCTCGGGCAAGACCGTCCTGACCGAGGACGGCCCACTGCGTATCGAGGTGCCACGCGACCGCTCTGGCAGTTTCGAGCCCCTGCTCATCCCCAAACACGCGCGCCGCTTCACCGGCTTTGACGACAAGATCGTGGCCATGTACGCACGTGGCATGACCGTGCGCGAGATCCAGGGCTTTCTGGCCGAGCAGTACGGCACAGAGGTTTCACCAGACCTGATCAGCTCGGTGACAGACGCTGTGATGAGCGAGGTCACGGCCTGGCAGGCACGCGCCCTGGAGCCGATGTACCCGGTAGTCTTCTTTGATGCCTTGCGGGTGAAGATTCGCGAGGATGCTGTGGTGCGCAACAAGGCCATCTACTTGGCACTGGGTGTGCGGCCTGACGGTACACGCGACATCCTGGGCCTGTGGATTGAGAACACCGAGGGTGCCAAGTTCTGGATGAAGGTATTCAACGACCTCAAGACGCGTGGCGTAAACGACATCCTGATCGCCGTCACCGATGGACTCAAGGGCATGGCCGAGGCCCTGGGTGCAGTGTTCCCAGCCACTACCTTGCAGACCTGCATCGTGCACCTGATCCGCAACAGCCTGGACTATGCGTCATGGAAGGACCGCAAGGCCCTGGCAGCGGCCATCAAGCCGGTCTACACAGCACCCAGTGCTGAGGGCGCCCTGGCCGAGTTGGACGCGTTTGAGGAAGGGGCATGGGGCAAGAAGTTCCCCACGGTGGTGGCGGCCTGGAGACGAGCCTGGGACAAGGTGATCCCCTTCTTCGCCTTCCCGGCGCACATCCGGCGGGTGATCTACACCACCAACGCCATCGAGAGCGTCAACGCCAGGTTGCGCAAGATCATCAAGACCCGTGGGCACTTCCCGACTGACGATGCGGCTACCAAGCTGATCTGGCTGACTTTACGCAACATCACTGCTGACTGGGACCGGGCAGGCAGGGATTGGAAGGAAGCCATGAACCAGTTCGCGATTTTCTACGACGACCGATTTACCAAGCAATTCAATTAAGATGAAATCCGCTTGCCCATTACCGTGGGCGAGTACCCCCGCCTCACACACAGAAATTCAGACACTCCCGGTGTTGCGGACACGTGGACATGACACCTCAATTATTTTTTTGACAAGAATAGAGACAGTCGCTTTAACAAGCTCATGTGGGATTGATTGACCTTTTTCGATTCATCCAAGTCTGTTTGAGTAACTGTTTTTTTGTGCAAAGCTTGGTCGTTTGGCCAGCCGTCAGGAAATACATACCCTAATCGTTGGCAATAATCTGCGAATTCAACATCATTCTGATATCGAAGTACGTTTGACAACCCTGCTGACGCATCAAACAAGTCTTGTTCACCTTCTACATACATCAAGCGGGATGCCCATTCACTATATTTGCTGTCTGGGAAGAACCACCAAGCATAAGGTTCAAACGCCTTTGAGGGTGGTGTCAATTTACCTGACTTAATATCTTCAAGTATTCTTTTAACACCTGCGTTCTCAAAGTAACGCTTTGCTTGCGTATCAGTAAGAGCAACACGCGCAAGTTCTCTCTCGAACTTTTCGGCGGCAATCCGAACGTACTGATCGATGTAACGCATCTCAGCGACTCCTCGCCACTGGAATAATGCCACCTGGTATTGGCGTAGCCGGAGTGAAGTCTTTTAGGTTAGGTACGATTAATTGCTTGAGCTGACCAGTGGCTGTGAATGCCCCTTGCTCAATGGGAGCAATTGTCGTTTCATAGGCAGTCGCTATCTTTCCGGGCTGAGCCTGAATACTCACCGCCTGAAATCCTCTGAATCCACCCGCTGAATAGCTTTGCGCGGGCAAGCCTAGTGCCTCGGCAACTTGCTGCGCGTTTTTGCCTGTACCTATCAACATATCGTATTGCACACGACTCATGTAGAACGAACTCATTCCTGCATCGTTTCCCACTGGAACCAGTCGGACTAATTCTTCGTTACGACCAACAATCCGGGCAACAGGAAGGGACTGTCCACTCTGTACAGCTCGAGCAGTAAATTCCTCTGCACGAGCAACATTCCCAGCAAAAGCCACAAGATAGTCGTTGTAAATCCCTTTTACTGCGGGGTTTGTCGTTAGTAAATCATTGGTGAATACGACTCCTTTGGTAATAAACGGATTGGTTACAGGGATACTC
>JBASJP010000086.1:0-4877 GCA_049655345.1 Moraxellaceae bacterium | reverse complement strand
CGCCGCGCAGATTGACGCCCAGTACGACGTGGGCGGACTTGTTGATCACTTGCTTGTTGTGCTGCACCTTGACCACAATCCCATCGAGCCAGACGATAGGATAAATGGCCTCCAGCGGCCGGTTCTGCCAGGCGCGGGCCTCGTCCAGCACCGCGTCGGTGACCTGGGCGATCAGCGTGTGCGAGATTGTGACCCCGTAGAGCTCGACCAGCGCGTGTTCGATGTCGCGGGTAGTCATGCCCTTGGCATAGAGGGTGAGGATCTTGTCCTCCATGCCCGCCAGGCGCACCTGCCGCTTCTGCACCAGTTGCGGCTCGAAGCTGCCATCCCGGTCGCGGGGCGTCTCGATCTGCAGCTCACCGACCTCGCTCTGCACGGTCTTGCGGCTCGTGCCGTTGCGAGTGTTGGCGCGCTTGGCACCGGCCTCCGCCTTGTCGTGGCGGTCATACCCCAGATGCGCCTGCATCTCGGCATCCAGGCTGCGATTGATCATGTGCTGCAGCATCTGGCTGTACAGCTTGCTGAGCTCCTCGGGCGTCTTGCAACCCTGGGTCAGCTCCTCCAATATCTCCGGCGTCAACGCCATATAACTGCTCCTCGCGGCCCACGCCGCAGTGTCTCAGAAGGCAGTTACACAGTTCAATTTACAGTCTCGGGGCCACTTCTGCGTCTCCCTAAGCGAGTTACTGTTTTATATTGATAACGACTTTTCCGCGGCTTCTTCCGCTTTTACTTTGTTTATATGCATCATTAATATTTTCCAAGCTATGCACGCTATCAATAATCACTTTCACAGAACCCGCTTCAATATGGTTTTTAATGGTTTCTAAATCTTTGGTATAAGATTCCACCCACACAGGCTTTGCAGTTTTTTTACCGTAAGCTAGATAAGGACGATACGCATTCACTAAAGCCTTACCGTGGCCAACAGTGCTCACAAAAATACCTTCATCTACCATAAGAGTTGCGCAGCTACCTAGGCTTTCATAAGCGGTTGCGTCAAAAATCACATCAAATTTATTTTTTTGTTTTCGATAATCACCTTCGGTGTAATCAATAGTTGCATCAGCACCTAAACTTTTTACTAATTCAATATTTTTACCACTACAAACGCCGGTGACTTTTGCTCCAATCGCTTTGGCAATTTGAATGGCAAAAGTGCCTACACCACCTGATGCGCCAATCACTAAGACCTTGCTATCTTTTTTTACTTTTCCAATTTTAAAAGCTTGCAAAGCTGTGAGTGCCGCTAAAGGTACAGCCGCTGCTTCAGTAAAAGAAATATTATTTGGTTTGTGTGCAACTCTTTTTGCAGCAATGCAAGCGTACTCGGCACAAGCGGAGGTACGAAGTCGCATATCCATGCCATACACTTCATCGCCTATTTTAAAATTTGTTACCTTCGATCCCACTTTAACAACAAGGCCGGCAAGATCATCACCAATAATATGAAAGTTAGCGAAAGGGCCAGCTTTAGGGATGATGGAAGAAATATTTGTGTTTAGTTTCCAATCCTTTGGATTTACAGAAGAAGCGTAAACTTCTACCAATAAATCGTGACCACCGATTTTAGGTAGTGCTGTTTCTTTAATAACTAATTTTGCGTTTGGTCCAATTCCTGAGGTGGTAGCTACTTTCATAGTTTCAAATTCCTTATGATTGGGCTCTATAGGTATAGGAAATTCAAACCCTCTTTTTCCCCTAGCCTGCCCGATACGCCAAGGCGGCACAAGCGTTGCGCGTCCGCATTCTGCACGTCACCGGGTATGCAGAAGACAGGTCGATGGCTCATCCTGCTGCTTTCCGTCGCCTTGCAACGCTCGCCATGTCATCCCTTCACGCCTCCTGGCCGAGCCAGCCCCTGCGAATCCGTGTCCACATCCCGTTGTGCCCCGTAACTCACGCTGCTGAAACCACCGACGCCCTGGCAGGCGGCCCACGCGTAGCCGGCCGGTAGTACGCCTGCGGCAACGAGCCCCGCTTATCGAGGTGCTCCAGGATTCGCACCGGCCGCCGCAATGCAGGCACGTTTCGATACCGATCCCGAAAGCACGCTTGAGCCGCTGCGCCCAGGTCATCGCGCGGCGGCGGCACCAGCGCTGCCAGGCGCGCCAGTAACTCCACGGGCTCGAATTCCACGTGCGTCGTGCCATCGCGCCAGGGTGTCTTGAGGTGGTAGCTCACCCGGCCTTGCGCGGTGAGCGAAAGGCGTTTCTCGCGCAGAGCGGGGCTACCGCCAAGGCTTCCATTGCAAAGGCAGCGTCTATAGGCGTTGACTGCCAGCCGGCGAATTCGCCAAAGCCGCCGTCCTTGGGATTCTGAGACGAAATCAGGTCATCGATGCGCGACAGAACGTTGCTGCCGCCAGTCACTCCGGAAACGATCTGGCGAGAAAGGTTCTCAGTATTCTGGGTTGATTCCGAAAGAACATAGCTCCTAGCTTGCAAAAGCGCTTGTTCAATATTAACCCCCATTGTCGATGCCGTCTCCAAGACCTCCGTCGTCGCCTGAAACGATGTGGCAGATGTCAATGCGGCTGAAGTGACTTCGCCCGAGGCATTGATTGTTCTGATTAGCCATTCGGTCTCGGCCGCGCGCGAAGGACTAACCAATAAAACAATTAAACGTGCTAGCGATGCGCTGAAAATGGCTTGGTTCCGCTGCAAACGACCGAGCGGCGTCATCGTTCACACCGATCGCGGCAGCCAGTACTGCTCCAACGATTTCCAGAAGTTGCTCCGGCAGTACGGAATGCGCTCCAGCATGAGCCGCAAGGGCGATTGCTGGGACAATGCCGTTGCCGAAAGCCTCTTCCACTCCTTCAAGGTCGAAGCGGTGCAGGGCGAGGAGTTCGGAAGCCGCATGGCGATGCGTGAAACGGTGTTCGAGTACATCGAGGTCTACTACAATCGTCAGCGCCTGCACTCAGCGCTTGGCTACATGAGCCCGGAGCAGTTCGAAGCAAGGAGAGTAGCGTAGTGCCGGTGTCCGTCATTCGACGGGAAGATCAGCCACTGATTTCGTGATAATGGCGCACACAATACCGGATGAAGTGCCGGGCGCAATTCAACATAAGTGCGGGATGCCCGGAATGAGGCCATGCCGCATCAAACGGCACCGGGCTCCCCTGTGTTCGCCAGCAGGGGAGCCCGGTTCAGCCTTAGTCGCGGCGGTACAGGGTGATGACGCAGGCGCCTCCAAGGCCAAGGTTGTGCTGCAGTGCGATGCGGGCATCTTTCACCTGACGCCGCTCCGCCATGCCGCGCAACTGCCAGACCAGTTCAGTGCACTGGGCAAGGCCGGTAGCGCCCAGCGGATGGCCCTTGGACAGCAGACCACCGGAAGGATTGGTCACTACCTTACCGCCGTAGGTGTTGTCCTCGTCCCAGATGAATTTCTCGGCACCGCCTTCCGGACAGAGGCCAAGTCCCTCATAGGTGAGCAACTCGTTGGCAGTGAAGCAGTCGTGCAGTTCCACCACATCTACGTCTTCCGGGCCAATACCGGCAGCCTCGTACACCTGACGGGCGGCAGATTTGGTCATGTCGTAACCGACCATCTTGATCATGCTCTTCTCGTCGAAGCTGCTGGCGAAGTCCGTAGTCATGCTCTGCGCAGCGATGTACACCGGATTGCTGATGCCGTGCTTCGCCGCAAACTCGTCGGAGCAGAGGATGGCGGCACCGGCGCCGCAGGTGGGCGGACAGCACTGGAAGCGGGTGAGCGGATCAAATACCTCATCCGAGGCCATGATCTCCTCCAGTGACAGCACCTGACCGAACAGTGCATACGGGTTCTGGCTGGCATGGCGGCGCGCCTTCTCGGCGATCTTGCCGAAGGTTTCGCGCTTGGTGCCGTGGCGCCAGCGGTATTCGCGGCCGGCACCACCAAACATCTGTGCGGCCGGAGGTGAACTGCTAAAGCCCTGCACATCCAGCATCACCTGCGCATGCTGAGCCATGGGGTTTTCGCGATCGTTGAATTTGGCGCCCAGCGCACCGCGCTCCATTTTCTCAAAGCCGATGGCAAGCACGCACTCGGCAAGGCCGCCCTCAATGGCCTGGCGCGCCAGAAAGAGCGCGGTCGAGCCAGTTGAGCAGTTGTTGTTGACGTTGACCACGGGAATACCGGTCAGCCCCAACTCGTACACCGCGCGCTGGCCGCAGGTGGAATCGCCGTAGACATAGCCGGCAAAGGCCTGCTCGACCGCGGCATAGGGAATACCGGCATCCTTGAGTGCAAGCGTGCCAGCCTCGCGGGCCATTTCGTGGTAGTCAGGGCTGCTGCCGGGTTTGGCAAATTTGGTCATCCCGACACCGATCACATTGACGCGACGTTTCATGTTCATGTCCTCAGTTTGATGGCTCTGCCTGGAGCAGGCCGTGCAGAAATTCAAGGGAAGGGGCCAGGCTGGCATCACCGTCGACGCGCAATTCGCCGCGCTGGTAGAGGTCTCGCAACTCGCGATCTCCCTGCACCAGTGCCTTGAGCAGGGCATCGGACAGCGTGAACACAGCGGCAGCCTTGTCGCTCTCGCCGTCGCGCAGTGACGGTGGCGTCACCGTGGCATCCAGCACCCAGCTAGCGTTCGGCTCGTTCACGTGGAACTGCACCTGCGCCGCAATCCCGGGCTTGATGCGGCCGGTGGCCAGGGCCTCGGCCAAGGCAGCAAACACGACAGGAGCAGAAGCCTTGCGCGGCGCTGCGGCAGGTGCCGCTTCCGCTGCGCCAGGGCCGGCCGCCAGACGCTTGGCGCGTGCTTCTTCCACCAGTTTCTTGTCCATGCTGGCGAGCACGGTGAGCTTGTTGGATGCCATCACGTTGCCACCCACCTTCAGCTTGCCGCTGAAGAACAGCTTCTGCACTTCGGCCACATC
>JBASJP010000085.1:0-2217 GCA_049655345.1 Moraxellaceae bacterium | reverse complement strand
CCTTGGTGGCGGATGCGCCTTCTTTCAGCACGATCAGCAGCAACGGGCGCTCATCCCACTTTGGATGTGGCACGCCGATCACGCAGGCTTCCTTCACGGCAGGATGCCCCACGGCGATGTTTTCCAGATCGATCGAGCTGATCCACTCGCCACCGGACTTGATCACATCCTTGCGGCGGTCAACGATCTGCATGGTGTTGAGTTCGTCCAGTGTGGCGACATCACCGGTATCAAACCAGCCGTCGACAAACGCCGAGCGGTCATCGTTCTTGTAATAGCCACTGGTGATCCAGGGGCCGCGCACCAGCAGGCGGCCATAGGCCTTGCCGTCACGTGGCAGTTCCTTGCCGTCGTCATCAATGATTTTCAGCTCCACGCCGTACACCGGGCGGCCCTGCTTGAGCTGGCGCTTGTAGCGTTCTTCCTTCGGCAGTGCGAGCAGTTCGCGCGTTGGGCCATTGACGGTGCCGAGCGGGCTCATTTCGGTCATGCCCCAGGCATGGATCAGGAAGGCATCATGCTTTTCGTCGAAGGCACGGATCATGGCGAGCGGGGCGGCAGAACCGCCGACCACCACGTGCTGCACGCTCTCCATTTTGGCACTGATGCTGTCGAGGTAGTTGAGCAGGCCCAGCCAGACGGTAGGCACGCCGAGCAGCAGCGTGGCCTGTTCGCCATCAATCAGTTCATGCAGGCTTTTGCCGTCCATGCCGGCACCGGGCAGGACCAGCTTGGCGCCGGACATGGCGGCGCTGTACGGCGTGCCCCAGGCGTTTACATGGAACATCGGGACGACCGGCAGGATGACGCTGTCGCGGCCAATGTCGAGGGCGCCGCTGTGCAGGGTGCCCAAGGCATGCAGCACGGTGGAGCGGTGCGTATACAGCACGCCCTTGGGGTGGCCGGTGGTGCCGGAGGTGTAGCACATGGAGGCGGCGGTGCGCTCGTCCAGGGCGGGCCAGGCAAAGCTGCCGGCTTCCGGCGCCAGCAGGTCTTCATAGCAGACCAGGTCATCACGGCCGGCCGGCATGGCGGCCTTGTCGGCCAGCACAATGACTTTTTCCACGCTGGTGAGTTGATTGCGAACTGCATCTACCAGCGGCAGGAAGGTGAGGTCGACAAACAGGAAGCGGTCTTCGGCGTGATTGGCAATCCAGATCACCTGCTCCGGGAACAGGCGCGGGTTGATGGTGTGCAGCACGGCACCCATGCCGGATACCCCGAAATACAATTCAAGATGACGGTAGGTATTCCACGCCAGCGAGCCGACGCGGTCGCCGGTTTTCACGCCGAGGCGGGTCAGGGCATTGGCAATGCGGGCACTGCGATCGGCCGCTTCTTTCCACGTATAGCGATGAATGTCGCCCTCGACCCGGCGGGTCACAATCTCGGACTGGGGATGATTGACCAGGGCAAAGTCGAGAAGGCTGGAAATGAGCAGGGGTCTGTCCATCATTTGGCCGATCATGGCGGTATCTCCATCTGACGCCGGCTGGGCCGGTCTGATCTGTGGCGGGAGTTGTCCCGGCGGGCGCCGGGGCAAAAAGGCCTTCGATCATACGACTGCAGGGTCAAAGTGAGAAGGCGCACAACGGTGCAGAAGTGGCCACCTGGTATGCACTGCACGGACGGTGACTGCTAGCGAAAGCGGGCTACCTCGGCCTGCCACTCTGCCGTGCCCTGTTCCTGCCTGAGGTTCTGCCACAGACGTTCGGCAAGCCCGGGGTGTTTGCCGTGGAGCCGGCGCGACAGCACCAGATAAAAGTCCTTTTCCGCCAGTGGCAGCGGCATGGCCTCGATGCGGCGCGCCAGTCCTGCATCGTCGGCCAGCAGGCGCATGCCTTCGCCGGCGGTCAGCGCGACGGCCGCTAGTGTACCGGCCTGCAGGTCGGCCAGCAGGGGGCCGGACAGGCGCTGGCTCTGCTGAACCGGCGCACCAAGCTCGCGCAGGGTAGTGGCAATGGAGTAGCCGGTCTGCACGCCCACCATGCCGTCAACGTGCAGCGTGCGGCCATCCCACTGCACCCGGGTATCACCCTTGCGCCGGTAGAGCAGGTACTGGTTGCGCATCAGGCGCCGCCCGGCGTCCGGCAGGCCATCGCGCATCGGGTAGATGCCGATGCGCAGGCGCTGCGTGCTGAAGCTGGCGGCGACCACGCCGTCCATCTCGCCGGTAGACGTTTTGAACAGGCAGCGTGCCCATGGCATGGGATGAAA
>JBASJP010000084.1:0-9475 GCA_049655345.1 Moraxellaceae bacterium | reverse complement strand
CAGGATGGGCAGGATCAGCGTGAGGGCCAGCATCACGGTCATGGCCAGTGCCGAGGGGGTGTGGCGTCCCCGGAAAACCGTGCGCAGGCGCAAGTAGAGAGGCCAGGTGACATACACCAGGATGCCGGCCCAGGCCACGGGGATGATGAAGGGACTGAGTACTTGCCAGGCCAGCAGCAGGAGGCCGGCGAGAAAGACACCGAGCAGGAGGCGACGACTGTTCCGGGGATGCAGCGGGTCCATGAGAGGTCCGTGTGTGGCAGTTACCTCATTCTCGCTGTGGTATCGCCAATCCGCCAGTGCCGATGGCGCAACGCGTCACATATTCTGTGAAATAGGGGCCGGCGTGGCGGCGGCACGGCCCATCGTTGCACGCTCTGCCTCGATCCAGTCACGCGCCCGTGCATTGAGCGCCTTGGCCGGCGTACCGTGCGAGTCCATCGGTATGCCGATCACGACCTGGATGACGCCGGGACGCTTGATCATGGTTCCGCGCGGCCAGCAGTCACCGGAGTTGAGCGACACCGGCAGCAAGGGAAACCCGGTGCGCGCGGCCAGCATGGCGCCGCCGACATTGTAGGGCAGTTGCTCACCGGGCCGTGCCCGTGTGCCTTCCGGAAATATGATGATGCGGCGCCCGGCCGCCAGCCGTTCTTCGCCCTGACGCAGCACCGCTTTCAGTGCCTGTGCCGGTTCGCCGCGATTGATGGCAATCGGATTAAGCAGGCGCAGGGCCCAGCCAAAAAAAGGAATCGAGAGAAGTTCGCGTTTGAGCACGGTGGTTGCCGGCACCAGCAGGGATTGCAGGTACAGGGTTTCCCATGCGCTCTCATGCTTGGACAACACCACGCAGGCACCAGCAGGAATGTTTTCGATGCCGGTCACTTCATAGCGGATGCCACAGCTGACTCTGGCCCACCAGACACCGAAGCCACACCAGGTAACGCAAATACGGTAGGCCATGTCACGTGAAAATACGCCGACGACAGAGGCCAGTACGCTTTGCACAATCATGGAGAGCGAGTAGCCCGCGTAAAAAACCAGTGAGCGCAGAAAAAGCCATCCCGTCTTCATTGCGTTCCCTCTGGTTAATGGCGTGCAACGCCTGGCGATCAGGCGGAAACAGCATACCTGAGGACGCCGGAGGGACAAGCAAAAAGGAATGTGTAGCAGCAACTATATTGTTAGCGAATCTGACTGATATCAAGGCAACAGACGTGCTTTCTGCGCCAGCGTTTTTACGGCTGGCGCAGAAAACGACTCAGGCCTGCAGCAGGGAAATATCCGCCACCTGCAGGAACAACCCGCGCAACTGCGCCAGCAAGGCCAGACGATTGGAACGCACGGCGGCATCATCGGCCATCACCATCACCTGATCGAAAAAGGCATCGACCTGCGGGCGCAGTGCGGCCAGCCGGGTTAGCGCTGCCGTGTAGTCATGGTTGGCAAACAGCGGCGCCAGTTCGGTCGCCAGTGCAGCCACCGCAGTGGCCAGTGCCTTTTCGGCATCATCACTGAGCAGCGTTGCATTGACGGCGGCATTGGCCGGCACGGTTTCCTTGGCGAGGATATTCGACACACGCTTGTTGCCGGCGGCAAGTGCGGCGGCTTCCGGCAGTGCGGCAAAATGTGCCACGGCTTTCACGCGCTGATCGAAATCATACGGCGACACCGGTTTCATGGCCTGCACGGCGAGAATCACTTCCGGCTTGATGCCCTGCTCTTCGTACATGGCGCGATAACGGCCGAGCAGGAACTCGAACACATCACTGGCCGTGTTGGCATTGAGCAGCTTGTCGCCGTAATTGCGCGCGGCCTCTGTCACAAGTGCCTGCACATCGAGACGGAAACCTTTCTCGATGATGATGCGCAGCAAGCCGATGGCGGAACGACGCAGGGCAAACGGGTCCTTGGAGCCGGTCGGTGGCTGGTTGATGCCGAAAATGCCGACAAGGGTGTCGAGCTTGTCCGCCAGTGCCACCGCAGCGCCAGTCACCGTGGATGGCAATGCATCACCGGCAAAGCGTGGCTGGTACTGTTCGTTGAGGGCCTTGGCTACTTCTTCATGCTCACCATCATGGGTGGCGTAGTAGAAGCCGGCAATGCCCTGCAGCTCGGGGAACTCGCCCACCATCGATGTCACCAGGTCACACTTGGAGAGCAGGCCGGCACGTTCGCCGAGCGCCTTGTCGCCACCGGTTTGCGCTGCAATCACGCCGGCCAGTGCAGAAATGCGCTGGGCCTTTTCATGCACGGTGCCGAGCTGGGCCTGGAACACCACGGTCTTGAGGCGCTCGTTGCGTGTTTCCAGTCTGGCTTTCTTGTCCTGGTTGAAAAAGAACTCGGCATCGGTGAGACGCGGACGCACGACCTTTTCATTACCGGCAACAATGTAGTCCGGGTGCGTGCTTTCAATGTTGGCGACCGTGATGAAGCGCGGCAGCAGCTTGCCGTTGGCATCGAGCAGGCAGAAATATTTCTGGTTGTCCTGCATGGTGGAAATCAGGGCTTCCTGCGGTACGGCGAGAAAGCGCTCCTCGAAGGAACACACCAGCGGTACCGGCCACTCCACCAGTGCGGTGACTTCATCGAGCAGTGCCGGCGGAATGATGGCCTTGCCGTTTTCTTTCGCGGCCAGTGCCTGCACCTTGTCGAGGATCAGCGCACGACGTTCGGCAAAGTCGGCCTGCACCCACGCCGCACGGAGGTCTTCCAGATACGACGAGGGTGAGGAAATGCGCACGGCCTTGGGCGCGTGGAAGCGGTGACCACGGGATTCACGGCCGGCTTTCTGCGCGAGGATGTCGCAATCGAGCACGTCGTCACCGAGCAGCATCACCAGCCATTGTGTCGGGCGCACGAACTCCACGCGCGAGGCACCCCAGCGCATGCGCTTGGGAATGGGCAGATCATTGAGGGATTGCGACACGATGCCGGGCAGCAGCGCCGTGGCGGCCTCGCCTTTCACTTCGCGCACATAGCGCAGCTTCTCGCCGCTGCGGTCGACGGCGGAAATATCCACGCCATTCTTTTTGGCAAAACCAAGCGCCGCCTGCGTCGGGTTGCCGGCCGCATCAAACGCGGCCTTGACGGGGGGGCCGTCAACGGCAATGGTGCGATCCGGTTGCTGGATGGCAACGCCGCTTATCTGCACGGCGAGACGACGCGGTGCGGCAAACACTTTTACGTCGCCGTGCGGCAATCCGGCGCTGGCCAGTCCGCCCACGATACCGTCACGGAAACTTTCCGAGAGGGCCTTCAGTGATTTCGGGGGCAGTTCTTCGGTGCCGAGTTCAACCAGAAAATCTTTGTTCATTTTCTTCACTAATCCCGTGATTCCCGTGAAGGGATAAGCACTTCGTGGGAGCGGCTTCAGCCGCGAACAGAAACGTTTGTCAGGCCATGTTCGCGGCTGAGGCCGCTCCCACAGTTAAATCCTTGCCATCACGCCGCGTTGTTTTCTTGCGCCTTGTCTTGCTCAAGTTTGGCGAGTACTTCATCACGCAGCGATGCGGGTGCCATGGGAAAGCCGAGGCGGGCGCGGGCCTGTAGATAGCTCTGCGCAATGTTGCGGGCCAGGGCACGCACGCGCAGGATGAAACGCTGGCGTTCGGTGACGGAGATGGCGCCGCGGGCATCAAGCAGGTTGAAGGTGTGCGAGGCCTTGACCACCATTTCATAGGCCGGCAGCGGCAGTTTTTTTTCCATCAGCGAATTGGATTCGCTTTCGTAAAAATCAAACAGCTCGAACAGCTTCGGCACGTTGGCGTGTTCGAAGTTGAAGGTCGACTGCTCGACTTCGTTCTGGTGGAAAACATCGCCATAGGTGACCGGGCGCTTGTTGCCGTCGGCATCGGGCACCCCTTCGGCCCAGATCAGGTCGTACACGGAATCGACGCCCTGCAGGTACATGCACAGACGCTCAAGGCCGTAGGTGATTTCACCGGTGACCGGATAACACTCGACGCCACCGACCTGCTGGAAGTAGGTGAACTGGGTGACTTCCATGCCGTTCAGCCAGACTTCCCAGCCCAGACCCCAGGCGCCCAGCGTCGGGGACTCCCAGTTGTCTTCGACAAAGCGCACATCGTGTACGGTGGTGTCGATGCCGAGCAGGCGCAGGGATTCGAGGTAGAGGTCCTGGATGTTGGCCGGTGACGGCTTCAGCACCACCTGGAACTGGTAGTAGTGCTGCAGGCGATTGGGGTTCTCGCCGTAGCGGCCATCGGCAGGCCGGCGGCTGGGCTGCACATAGGCGGCGTTCCAGGTTTCCGGGCCGATGGCGCGCAGGAAGGTGGCGGTGTGGAAGGTACCGGCACCCATTTCCATGTCGTAGGGCTGGATGACGACACAGCCCTGGCTGGCCCAGAAGTTCTGGAGCTTGAGAATCAGGTCCTGAAAAGTCAGGCCTGCAGCAATCGCGTTAGCCACGGAGGGCTCCCCTCGAAACGAATCAAAGCGGCGAGTATAACGGGAAGGCCGTGCGGCGACAGCACGTGATCAGCCGGCAATGACGGGAGGGAGAGGAAAATGTCGGGAGTGGAAAAACAGCGTTGCCCCTGGTGTGGCACAGATCCGCTTTATGTGGCCTATCACGACACGGAGTGGGGAGTGCCCTGCCGGGATGACCGCCACCTGTTCGAGATGCTGTGTCTGGAAGGGCAGCAGGCGGGCCTGTCGTGGATCACCGTGCTGAAGAAGCGCGACAACTACCGCCGGGTTTTCTTCCGCTTTGATCCGCGCAAGGTCGCCCGCATGACGGATGCCGATTGCGAGGCCCTGTTGCAGGACGCGGGCATCATCCGCCATATCGGCAAGCTCACGGCGATCCGGGACAACGCCATTGCCACGCTGGCCGTGCAGAAGGAGTTTGGCAGCCTGGCCGCCTATGTCTGGTCGTTTGTGCAGGACCGGCCGCTGCGGAACCGGGTACGGGACTACCGGCAGGCGCCCGCCTCCTCTCCCCTGTCCGATGCCCTGGCCAAAGACCTGAAGAAGCGCGGCTTCCGCTTTGTCGGCACCACCACGGTGTACGCCTTCATGCAGGCGGTGGGGATGGTGGATGACCATGAAACCGGCTGCTTCCGTCATGCTCTGGCTGAATGAGCCCGGCTTGCGCCAGATCATTGTGCCATCCCGCCATCTGCGTGATGCTGGAGGTATAAACCCACTCCACGGAGATTTACATGACGATTGAGCACCATAGCCTGCTGCGCGATTTTCCCGAACACCATGACCGCATCAAGGAACTGAAGCATGGCGACAACCATTTCAGTCGCCTGTATGACGAGTACCACGAGATTGACGACAAGATTTATCGCTCGGAAATCCAGCAGGACGTGCTGAGCGACGAGCATCTGGAGTCGCTGAAGAAGGAGCGTGCCCTGCTCAAGGACAAGCTCTGGGCCATGATTGGCGAGCCGGCCTGATGGCAACGGGCGGAGCCGTCAGGCTCCGCCTGGTTTCACTCCTCGTCCAGCGGGATGAGTACCCAGAGAATCAGGTACACAATCATGCCGGGGAAAGCAGCACTGAACAGCGACACCAGCACATAGATGATGCGAAGCATCGTTGCGTCCATTTCGTAGTGCCTGGCAATTCCTCCCAGTACACCGCCCAGCATTTTATCGGTGCGCGAGCGCTTCAGTTTTTTCGCTTCACTCATGATCTCTTTCTCTCTGGGAATGGGCGGCCTTCATGCCGATCCGGTTTTCTTGCGCAATTCGCGACCGACGCCGATGGCCAGTGTAATCACGGTAAGCGGAATCACGAACCACAGCATGGCGATATTCAGCGAGTTAATGGCCGGCGTATGCTGCGCTGTCAGAACCAGATATAGCGTATAGGCGATGTAATAGCCAAACAACATTGCGCCATTGCCACGCGAAATGATGCGGCCGGCAAAAAATATGGGCAGGCAGGCGGCGGCAATGGCAATCATTACCGGGATGTCGAACTGGATGGCGGTTTCGGCCACGGGAATCCCGGCAGGTGACACCATGGAGGCAAGACCGAGTACGCAGAGAATATTGAAGATATTGCTGCCAATGACGTTGCCTACCGCAATGTCACGCTCGCCACGCAAGGCTGCCGTGATGCTGGTGGCCACTTCGGGCAACGATGTGCCGGCCGCAACGACCGTGAGGCCGATGACCAGTTCACTCACACCCAGACCGCGGGCAAACATGACGGCGCCCTCTACCAGCCATCTGGAGCCGATGACCAGCATCACCAGTCCCAGCAGCAGAAAGCCGATATTCTTTGCCCAGTGCGGTTGACCGTCTTCTTCACGGATCTCCACACCGTCAGCATACTCACTGGCGACGGCAGCAGACTCCTTGCGGGAGTGACGGATCAGGAAGGCCGTGTACAGAACAATGCCGCCAAAAAGAATGGCGCCATCCATGTGGCTGAGCCTGCGGTCAAGCGACATGAACAACAGCAGTATGGATGCGGCAATCATGATGGGCACATCAAGGCGCAGCAGTTGTTGCTGCACGGCCAGTGGAATGATCAGGGCCGAGATGCCGAGAATGAACAGGATGTTGAATATGTTGCTGCCCACGACATTGCCGATGGCAATGTCGGCCTGACCCTTCCAGGCGGAGGCGGTGCTGACGGCAAGCTCTGGCGCGCTGGTGCCAAACGCCACCACGGTAAGCCCGATGACCAGGGAAGAGATGCCGAACGCGCCCGCCAGATGGGCGGCACCCCGGACAAGAATGTCTGCGCCGAGGGTGAGTAATACCAGTCCCAGAACAAAGAGGCCGAGCGTGATCAGGTCCATGGCGGGACTCCAGATGAATTTGCCGGCCATGGAAACAAAAAAGCCGTCAGCGGGCAAGCTGACGGCTTGAGGTGGTTACTTCAGGTCAAGCACATCAATAATGGTTTGTGTGGCTTCGATAAGGCGAACGGCCTTGTTGTCGACCGTGACCACAATGGTGCCATCCGGCTGTGGCGGCAACTGGCCGAGAATGTTTTTGGGCAGCGGTTGGGCGTGTGCCAGTACCACCGGATCCATTACCTGTCCGGCGGCCAGTTTCTTTTGCCAGCCTGGCGGCAGCGGCTTGCCGCGGGCCGCTTTTTTGGCCAGCCCGGGTGGCAGGCTGCGGGTAACGGTGGAAGGGCTTGTGCTGTGATGGCGCTTCAGCGTGCTGCGCTCCTTGTCGGTGAAGGTAAAGCGCAGCTGGCTTTTATCCTGTGTGCCCTTTGCGGTGTTCTTGCTGACGCTCGCCGACGGCTGCTTGCCATGGGGATTTTCCCCCTTGTGTGGCTTGGCATCATCCTTGGCGACGGCGGTGCCGGCCAGGATCAGGCACAATATTGAGGCGGCAACGGGTGACAGACGCATGGTCATTTCCTCTGGTGAAAACAGGTCATGACACTATTCAAGCCCCTGACCGGGTTGTTTGCCAGCAATCAGGGGCAGAAATTTGTACGGATTCACACTCTGCCCGTAGTGCTTTTGTAGCAAGTACTCGTGTGGAGGACTCAGACGGTTACCGGATTACGTGTGCCTGATTTGCCGGGCAGGGACATGCGCAGGATGCGCATGATGACGGTGGCAAACTGCCGTGTCAGCGAGCCCGTGTTGTAGGGCAGGTTGTATTTGCCACACAGTGCCCGTACTTCCACGGCGATGTCGGCATAGCGGTTGGCAGGGATGTCCGGGAAAAGATGGTGCTCGATCTGGTGGCTCAGGTTGCCCGAGAGGATATGAAACCATTTGCTGCCCTGGATGTTGCAGGAGCCGAGCAACTGGCGCACATACCATTCCCCTTTTGTTTCGTTGCGGGTTTCCTCTTCCGAAAACATGGCGACCTGATCGGTGAAGTGGCCACAGAAAATGATGATGAAGGCCCAGATGTTGCGCACCACATTGGCGGCGAGATTGCCGAGCAGGACTGTGGTGAATATCGGGAACGCCAGCAACGGGAAAACGACATAGTCTTTCAATGCCTGCCGTCCCATCTTGCGCATGGACTGCCAGAACTGCGGGCGCACTTCATTCCATGAGCGTTCGCCCGTGCGCACACGATCCATTTCAAGATCGTGCATGGCCACACCCCACTCGAAAATCAGCATCATGATGAACGCACGCACCGGCTGGAACAGGTGCTTCACCTTCCATGGCTGTTCTTCGGTCATGCGCAGGATGCCATAGCCGACATCGCGGTCCTTGCCGATGATGTTGGTGTAGGTGTGGTGAATGAAATTGTGCGAATGCCGCCACTGGTCTCCCGGGCAGGCACTGTCCCATTCGAAGGTGCGGCCACGCAGTTGCGGATCGTTGGTCCAGTCAAACTGGCCGTGCATGATGTTGTGGCCGATTTCCATGTTGTCGAGAATCTTTGACAGGCTGAGTAGCGCCACGCCCAGTGCAAATGCAACGGGATTGAAACCCATGAACAGAAAAAGACGGCCACCGATTTCGGCCATGCGTTGTACGCGGATCAGGCGACGGATATAGGCAAGGTCACTGGCACCAAGATCGGCACGGATGCGTGCACGAATGGCGTCGAGTTCAGCACCAAAGGCCTGGCTTTGCGCAGGGCTGAGACGTGGGGTTGCGGCAGCGGTCAGCGTCATATCGACACCTTTTTATTTTATGGTTTTTTTATTGTTTTATTATTTTGCATTTGCGGCCACAGTGGCCGGAAATGCAAAACGCCCGCTCCAGGGGAGCAGGCGCTGTCAGTGCAGCTAAGACTGATTATGCCACAGCAGCTACATTGCCATTGCCACCGTTCGGCAGGGAAAGGCGGAAAATGCGCTGCACCACGGTGCCAAACTGTTTGCTGAGCGAGCCAGTGTTGTAGGGCAGGCCGTATTTTTCGCACAGTGCCTGCACTTCCACGGCCATTTCCGCGTAGCGGTTGGCAGGGATGTCCGGGAACATGTGGTGCTCGATCTGGTGGCTCAGGTTACCCGACATGATGTGGAACCACTTGCCGCCTTCGAGGTTGCTGGAACCCATCAGCTGGCGCAGGTACCACTCGGCCTTGGTCTCGTTCTCGCATTCTTCTTCCGTGAACATTTCTGCGCCTTCAGTGAAGTGGCCGCAGAAAATGATCATGAAGGCCCAGATGTTGCGGATGATGTTGGCGACGAAGTTGCCCGCCAGCACCGGCAGGAAGAAGGGACCGGCCAGTGCCGGGAAGGCCACATAGTCCTTCACCAGTTGCTTGCGCATCTTCTTCAGGAAGTTTTTCACCAGCGGCTTTTTCTCGGCCCACTTCCATTCCGGCTTCATCACATTGGCCAGGTCGATGTCGTGCACGCCCACACCCCATTCAAAAAAGAGGGCCAGCATGAGCGCATAGACGGGCTGCGCGAGGTACTTGGGTTCCCATTCCTGCTGGTCGGCCATGCGCAGGATGCCGTAGCCGACGTCATGGTCCTTGCCGACGATGTTGGTAAAGTGGTGATGCATGTAGTTGTGCGAGTGGCGCCACTGGTCACCGTCGCAGAC
>JBASJP010000083.1:0-2151 GCA_049655345.1 Moraxellaceae bacterium | reverse complement strand
GGCCGGTACGGTCACGCAGTTCTTTCACGAGGCTGGCGGTAATCTCTGCCATGTCAGCAATCCTCTAGTGTTGGTGCCGGGGCAGCATTGCCCGCAGCAGGAAAAAATTCTGAAAGGCAAAAGCCTTTTTGCATGATGAATAAAGGGGGCGATGCCCCCTTTATTCATGCAAGGTCGATATTGCCAATATTACTCGGCAGCTTCGCCTGCCACTTCCACAAAGCCGTCAGCTTCGCGGCCGCTGTGGGTAGCAGCGAATTCCTTGCCTTCGAGCACGGCATCAGCCATGGCACCGACATACAGCTGCACAGCACGGATGGCGTCGTCGTTACCCGGAATCACGTAGTCCACACCAGCAGGATTGGAGTTGGTATCGACAATGCCGATCACCGGAATACCCAGCTTGTTGGCTTCGGTGATGGCAATCTTTTCATGATCCACGTCCACCACGAAAATGGCATCTGGCAGGCCGCCCATGTCCTTGATACCGCCAAGAGACTTTTCCAGCTTGTCCATTTCACGGGTGCGTTCCAGCGCTTCGCGCTTGGTCAGCTTGGCGAATGTACCGTCTTGTACCTGGGCTTCCAGGTCCTTCAGACGCTTGATGGACTGGCGAATGGTCTTCCAGTTGGTGAGCATGCCGCCCAGCCAGCGGTGATCGACGAAAGGCATGCCAGCGCGGGTGGCCTGTTCGCGAATGATCGGGGCTGCAGCACGCTTGGTGCCCACGAACAGCACCTTGTTCTTGTTCGACGCCAGCTTGTTGACGTAGGTCAGCGCGTCATTCAGGGCCGGAACGGTGTGTTCGAGGTTGATGATGTGAATCTTGTTACGGGCACCGAAGATGTACTGAGCCATCTTGGGATTCCAGAAACGGGTCTGGTGACCGAAATGTGCGCCTGCTTGCAGCAGTTCGCGCATGGTGACTTGTGCCATGAGAAACTCCAGTATGGGTTAGGCCTCCACATATCCCGATTGCCCACCCTCCTTTCTCGGAAGGCACCCAGGCAGCCGTGACGACATGTGTGCGGTTTCAGGGATGTCGCCTTTTGGCACCCCCGTTCAACACGGGTTTGCTGAAAAGCGCGGCGCTTTATACCATAGGCCCCCTTTCGCCTCAACCGCTGGCCGCCCACCGGACAGCTCCATGCCGAGACCCCAATGAGCCAGTTGATCAAGACCCCCGACGATATTGAAGGCATGCGCCTGGCCGGCCGCCTGGCCGCAGAAGTGCTCGACATGATCGGGCCTTACGTAAAGCCCGGGGTCAGCACAGGCGAACTGGACCGCATCTGCCATGACTATATCGTCAACGTACAGAAGGCCATCCCGGCCCCCCTGAACTACAAGGGCTTCCCCAAGAGCATCTGCACCTCGGTCAACCATGTGGTCTGTCACGGCATTCCCAGCGAGACCAAGATCCTCAAGGAAGGCGACATCGTCAATATCGACATCACCGTGATCAAGAATGGCTACTTTGGTGATACCAGCAAGATGTATGTGGCCGGCAAGGCATCCATCCTGGCCGAACGCCTGATTCGCGTCACCCAGGAGTGCCTGTACAAGTCACTGGCCGTGGTGAAACCGGGCTGTCGCCTCGGCGACATCGGTCACGCCATCCAGAAGCACGCTGAAGCCAACCGTTTCTCCGTCGTTCGCGACTTTTGTGGCCATGGTATCGGCAAGGTTTTCCACGAAGACCCCCAGATCCTGCACTATGGCCAGCCCGGTACCGGCATGGAACTGCAGGCCGGCATGACGTTCACGATCGAACCCATGATCAACGCCGGCAGCTATCATACAAAGGTGCTTCCGGACGGCTGGACGGCTGTCACCAAGGATCACAAGCTCTCGGCACAATGGGAGCACACCCTGCTGGTGACACCTACCGGCGTGGAAGTACTGACCGCCCGTAGCGAAGAAGACCTCAGCTTTCTTGGGGCCTGAGCCCCAAACCCCACACGCGGACACCACGCATATGAATGCTGCCATTGATACCACGCTCTTCAACCCGGCGAGCCTGGACACCGGGGAAGCATTACCACGGGGCGCCTACCGCGAGGCACTGAAAAAAGCCCGGGAAGTGCTGTTTGAGCGCTTTCGGGCAGGGGAAGACATCCGCCGGCTGGTCGGCATGCGTGCCTGGGTGAT
>JBASJP010000082.1:0-7771 GCA_049655345.1 Moraxellaceae bacterium | reverse complement strand
CAATACTGGCGTACCCCGTCAGCACAACCACTGCCAGCCCGGGATGAATGGCCAGCAACGCCGGCAACAGATGCAGCCCCGACTCCCCCTCCAGTTTCAGATCAAGAATGCAGGCATCCACCGGTGCTGACTGCTCGCGCAGTATTCGGCAGGCCGACTCGCCGTTGGCTGCTTCGATCGCTTCGATACCGCGCCGGCGCAATGACCGGGCAAGGGTATGACGGAATGCATCGTCATCTTCCACCACCAGTATCCGCTTCATTTGGCCACCCCCGCAGACGTAACAAATGCGGTCCATGGCAGGCAGAGCCGGGTACAGGTTCCCCCTTCCGGGCGCAAAGTCACTTCAATACGTCCGCCAAGGGGGTTGATGCTGGCATTACTCAGAAAATAACCGATGCCCATGCCATTCGCCTTGTCGCTCACGAATGGCTGCCCCAGACGCCGGGCAACATCAGGCTCAATCCCCTTGCCATCATCGCAGATATCGACAAGGCACCAGGTGTCAGTGCCATGAACCTTGATGGTCACCAGCTGGCGTGCCGCCTGTGCCGCATTATCGAGAAGATTCACCAATACCTGCGGCAAGGTTGAAGGCACCATAATCGGCAAATCCTCCAGCTGCAGCAGCAGCGAGAACTGACGCGCCGGGTATACAACCTCCATGCGTTCAACGGCTGCCTGCACCAGCCGGTACAAGGTGGACACCCTGCCCTCACTCGCTGCCTGATCACGCAAGTCATGAAGAATATCGCGACACAACGACAGCTGTCGGCGCAGCATGCTCACGTCCTCACGCAAGGGAGAGTCGGCAGGCAGCTCCTGTTCGATATCCCGTGCAATCACGGTCATGGTCGACAAAGGCGTGCCAAGCTCGTGAGCCGCCCCTGCCGCAAGTGCACCGATGGCCACGACCTGCTCACGCTGCAACAGTCGCTCATGCTGCTCCGAGAGCCGCTGATCCTGCTCACGCAGGGCATGGCTCATGCGCGACACAAAAAATGCGATGAGTCCGGCACTCAGCAAGAAATTCAGCCACATGCCAAACACATGCAGGTTAAAGCCTTCTGCCTTGTCTGCGCCGGCATACAGCTTCATCTGGTGATGCGCATGTGGATCATCAGGCATCAGTGCCACCCCGGAAGACAACTGCATGCCACCAAAGGGCTCAAACGGCACATAGTGAAACAGCAGCAGGCTGTAAGCCGACAGGGTCAGCAATGCCAGCACCGCAGTAAAGCCGATACGCAGGGTTGCCGCCGCAATGGTCAACGGCACAAGATACCAGGACACGAAAGGATTGGTTGAGCCACCGGTGCGGTAAAGAATGATCGTCATCAGGACAACATCTATCAGCAACTGGGCAAACAGCTCGGCCTCACTGACCCGCCCCCCCCGGTGCAGCCGCCACAGGGTCCAGCCATTGAACATGGTCAGCAACAGCAAGGCCGCCGTAATGGCCCGGTCAGAAAAAACGGCAACACCCAGCCCCCACTCAGCCACGCCCAGTGCCAGCAGCAACCCTGCCAGCAGAATGGTGCGCAACAGGCAAAGACGGGCCAGATTGTGATGATTGGCACTGGCATCGTGACGCATCAGTAAAGGCATGATCATCCTGAAAGGCAGGCATGAAAAAAGGTGTCCAAGGACACCTTTTTTCGGGGTGAGGGTCAAGCGACAGAATGTCGCAGCCCCTCGTCACCACAATCTGCTCAAGCCAGATTGGCGTTCACGAAGTCCCAGTTCACCAGCTTCTCAAGGAAAGTGCTGATGTAGTCCGGGCGACGGTTGCGGAAATCGATGTAGTAGGCATGTTCCCACACATCGATGGTCAGCAGGGCTTTCTGGCCGTGTGCCATTGGCAGGTCTGCATTCGGGGTCTTGGTGACTTCAAGCTTGCCGTCCTTGTTCAGAACCAGCCAGGCCCAACCGGAGCCAAACTGGGTGGTAGCAGCCGCCTTGAACAGCTCGACGAACTTGTCATAGCCACCGAGGTCGGCATCGATTTTGGCAGCGATGGCGCCAGTGGGTTTGCCACCACCGTTCGGCTTCATGCAGTTCCAGTAAAAGGTGTGGTTCCAGATCTGGGCAGCATTGTTGAACATGCCAGCTTTGGCGGCATCACCGGCCACAGCCTTGATGATGTCTTCCAGGCCCTTGTCAGCCAGGTCAGTATCCTTGATCAGATTGTTCAGGTTCACAACATAGGCGTTGTGGTGCTTGCCATGGTGAAAGTCCAGTGTTTCAGCACTGATGATCGGTTCCAGCGCGGTCTTTTCATACGGCAGGGCGGGCAATTCGATAGCCATGATGGGTTCCTGTTTTCCTGTGATCAGTTCGGAGCTGCCGGAGCAGCACTGCGGGGGAGATTATGCAACTGTAGCGGATGGGCAGCAATTCACCAGCCACAGAAAAAGAATCAGGCAGGACAACCCTGCCCAATGCAGATATCTGCCTTATTTCTCGTCGTCCAGATCGAAATCGAAGTCGCGCAGCTTGCGCTGCAGGCGACGCTCCTCAAGGAGATCGTCAATCACCCGACGTTTGGTAAGGGAATTCTTGACGGCATTGGCCTTGGCCACTTCGTCATTCTCCGTCTCACCGCTTTCCTCGAATCCGTCTTCCAATTCCAGATCGTCCGATTTGGCTGCTGCCATGGGAACCTCTTAAACAAGGAATCTCACTGTTCGCGGGTATATACGTGAAAGAACGAAGGCTGTAAAGCCGCGACAGAATCAGCGCATCAAAAAAAACGGCCGGTACAAGACCGGCCGTTTTCAGAAGGGATTGTTACCTGAAATCAGGCAGCAAAATCCTTCAGTTTCTTCAACGGGCGAATCTTCACGGCGTTGCTGGCCGGCTTGGCCTTGAACACGGTTTCTTCACCAGTGAAAGGATTGATGCCCTTGCGAGCCTTGGTTGCCGGCTTGCGCACAACCAGGATCTTGAACAGGCCAGGCATGGTGAAGGAACCGGCAGCATTCTTCTTCACATGGCGTTCGATAACGGCGGACAGCTCGTCAAGAACGGCAGACACCTGCTTCTTGGTCAGCTCGGTTGCTTCAGACAGCTCAACCAGCAACTGGGTCTTGCTGAAAGCAGTGGCTACGGCAGCGCCCGGCTTCTTGGCTACTGGCTTGGCAGCAGGCTTTGCAGCAGCAGCCGGCTTCTTGACCGGGGCCTTTGCAGCTGGCTTGGCAGCTGCTTTCTTGACAGGGGCTTTGGCGGCGGGAGCTTTGGCAGCAGGTTTGGCGGGGGCTTTGGCAACGGGCTTCTTTGGTGCGGCTTTGGTGGCAGTCGTCTTCTTGGTTACGGCCATTATGTGTCTTCCTATCTGAGAGAGAATCCAGGTCAGGCGCTCAGCCGGCGGCTCGGCATGGCGCTTTGTTCAGCTGTACAGCAGAAAAACATCTGAACTGGCTTGGATATATAGGGGATTTAGGATTGCCCAGCAATAGCATGCCCACCAAAAACGCCGGGTTTTACAGGCTTTTTATCAAAAACATGGCAGATACGGCGGTTTAACCGGTAAACCCCCGGAAATCAGACATCCCCAACGCCGACAAGTTGCTGCGATTCCTTTCACTACCTGCTGCCGTAACCGGCCGGCTGTGGCTATAATCGCTCCCCTTTGGAGACCGTACGGGACATGCCCGCACGGCCGGATGATTCGGGGCAGAAACACCATGATGCGCACCCACTACTGTGGCGAACTGAACGAACAACACATCGACCAGACCATTACGCTTGCGGGCTGGGTCCATCGTCGTCGTGACCATGGCGGCGTGATTTTCCTGGACATGCGCGACCGTGATGGTCTGGTGCAGGTGGTGATCGACCCGGACACCCCTGAAGCATTTGCACAGGCCGACAAGTCCCGTTCCGAATACGTGCTGAAAATCACCGGCCGTGTGCGCAATCGTTATGCCGGCACCGAAAACCCGAACATGCCTACCGGCATGATCGAAGTGCTGGGCAAGGACATCGAAATCCTGGCCGAGTCCGAGACACCACCCTTCCCGCTGAACGATGACTTCACCAACGTTGGCGAAGAAGTTCGCCTGAAGTACCGCTTCCTCGACATGCGTCGTCCGGAAATGCTGGAGCGCATGCGCTTCCGTTCGAAAGTCACCTCGAAGATCCGTACCTATCTCGACAAGCACGGCTTCCTCGATGTGGAAACGCCGGTGCTCACCCGCGCCACACCGGAAGGTGCCCGTGATTACCTGGTGCCGTCCCGCACCCAGCCGGGTTCCTTCTTTGCCCTGCCCCAGTCCCCCCAGCTGTTCAAGCAGTTGCTGATGGTGTCGGGCTTTGATCGTTACTACCAGATCGCCAAATGCTTCCGTGACGAAGACCTGCGCGCTGACCGCCAGCCGGAATTCACCCAGATCGACATCGAGACCTCCTTCCTGTCCGATGACGACATCATGAACATCACCGAAACCATGGCGCGCGAGCTGTTCGACGAGCTGCTCGGCGTGAAGTTCGAGCCGCTGCAGCGCATGACCTATGCCGATGCCATGCGTGACTATGCCTCCGACAAGCCGGACCTGCGTATTCCCATGAAGCTGGTGGACGTGGCCGACCTGATGCAGAACGTGGAGTTCAAGGTGTTCGCCGGTCCGGCCAAGGATCCGAAGGGCCGTATCGTCGCACTGCGCGTGCCCGGTGGCGGCGCCATGCCGCGCAGCCAGATCGATGAATACACCAAGTTCGTCGGCATCTATGGCGCCAAGGGCTTGGCCTATATCAAGGTCAACGACCTGGCGGCCGGCATCGAAGGCCTGCAATCTCCCATCGTGAAGTTCATCGAACCGATCGTGCTTGAGCTGCTGCAGCGCGTTGGCGCCGAAAACGGCGATCTGGTGTTCTTCGGTGCCGACAAGGCCAAGATCGTCAACGATGCCATGGGCGCGCTACGCGTTCGTGTCGGCCACGACCTCAAGCTGGCCACCTGTGAGTGGGCACCACTGTGGGTGGTCGACTTCCCGATGTTCGAAGAGACCGATGATGGTCACTGGACCTCGGTGCACCACCCCTTCACCATGCCGAAGTGCGACGTGGAAACGCTGACCAGCAACCCGGGCGCTGCCCTCTCCGTAGCTTACGACTTCGTGCTGAACGGCACCGAAATCGGCGGCGGCTCGCTGCGTATCTACAACATGGACATGCAGAAAGCCGTGTTCAAGGCGCTGGGCATCTCGGATGAAGAAGCCAACGAGAAGTTCAGCTTCCTGCTGGATGCGCTCAAGTATGGCGCGCCTCCCCATGGCGGCCTCGCCTTCGGTCTGGATCGCCTGATCATGCTGATGACTGGTGCCACCAGCATCCGTGACGTGATTGCCTTCCCGAAGACCAAGACGGCCGAGTGCCTGATGACGCATGCTCCGGCACCGGTAGATGCCAGGCAGCTGCGTGATCTGGGTATCCGCATGCGCGAAAAAGAAAAAGCAGCCGAATAACAACTCCGTTCAATCCCTCTCCTTCTCCACCAGGGAGAGGGAGCGCTACACACGAGGCAGGAAACATGGCCGGACACAGTAAATGGGCCAATATCAAGCACCGCAAGGCTCGTCAGGACGCGGTTAAAGGCAAGGTATTTACCAAGTACATTCGTGAAATCGTCACGGCAGCCCGCATGGGCGGCCCCAGCGAAGCAGACAATCCACGCTTGCGTGCCATTGTCGCCAAGGCGCTCACCGCCAACATGACACGCGATGTGGTCAATCGCGCGATCCAGCGTGGTGCCGGTGGTGACGACGACAAGAAACTCGACGAACTGACCTATGAAGGTTATGGCGTGGGTGGCGTGGCCGTGATTGTGGAAACCATGACCGACAACCTGAACCGTACCGTCAGTGAAGTACGTCATGCCTTTTCCAAGCATGGTGGCAATCTCGGCACCAATGGCTCGGTCGCCTACCTGTTCAACAAGCGTGGCGAGATTTTCTTCCCCGCCGGCGTCAACGAAGACAAGGTGATGGAAGTCGCGCTGGAATCCGGCGCCGATGATGTGCAGAGCGATGAAGACGGCGTGACCGTCGTGACAACACCGGAAGCCTTCGGTGCCGTGCTTGATGCACTGGATGCAGCCGGCCTCAAGCCGGAAAGCTCGGAAGTGACGATGTCCCCTTCGACCCAGGCCGAGATCACTGATGTCGACCAGGCAGAGAAGATCATGAAAATGATCGACATGCTGGAAGACCTGGATGATGTGCAGAACGTCTACACGAATGCGGACTTCTCCGCAGACGTGATGGCCGAGCTGAACAAGTAAGCCAGACCAGTAACAGGGCCGCGCAAGCGGCCTTGTTGTTTCAGGGATCGTCGACATGCCCATCATTCTCGGAATTGACCCAGGCTCCCGCATCACCGGCTTCGGCGTGATTGACTCTGATGGCACCCGGCATCGCTATATCGCTTCGGGCTGCATCAAGATGGCCGAGCTGTCGCTACCCGAACGCCTGCATCGCATTTATGCCGGTATTACCGAAATCGTCGCCACCTACCATCCCGAACAATCCGCCATCGAGCAGGTCTTTCTGTCGAACAATGCCGACTCGGCACTAAAGCTGGGGCAGGCCCGGGGCGCCGCCATTGTGGCGTTGATGAACCACAACCTGCCGGTATCGGAATACTCGGCGCGGCAGGTAAAGCTGGCCGTGGTGGGGAAAGGATCGGCATTAAAGGAACAGGTGCAACACATGGTGGTGCGCCTGCTGTCACTGGACAAATCCCCCCCTGCTGATGCTGCCGATGCACTTGCCATTGCCCTCTGCCATGCCCAGGCCTCCAGTTCACTGGCCCGGATTGCAGGCGCCGAACGCCTGCGCAGCGGCCGCGCCCGAGAATAAAACTACTGTACGTGTAGCCAGTTACCTGCAGCTGTGGTACTTAAGTCAAAGTCATCACAAATGTGGGAGCGGCTTTAGCCGCGAATGTGCTGGCAGCGAAAAAGTCCATTCGCGGCCGAAGCCGCTCCCACACGACAGCCACCAATTGCCCTGAGAACAAGACGTGATAGCCCGCCTGACAGGAACGCTTATCGAGAAACAGCCACCGGTACTGGTAGTGGATGTGAATGGTGTGGGTTACGAGCTGGAAGCACCGATGAGCACCTTCTACAAGGTTACCCTTGGCGCAACCGTCACCCTGCATGTGCATCAGGTCGTGCGTGAGGATGCCAATCTTCTGTACGGCTTTGCCTCGCGCGAAGAGCGCGACATGTGCCGCACCCTGCTCAAGGTCAACGGCGTCGGGCCAAAGATGGCGCTGGCCATTTTGTCCGGCATGGAAGCCGATGCCTTTGCCGCCTGCATCCGTCAGGGCGACGTCACCACCCTTACCCGCATTCCCGGTGTCGGCAAGAAAACCGCCGAACGCCTGATCATTGAAATGCGGGATCGTGTGGGTGATGGTACTGCCGGCCTCAACCTGCTCGCCGGCGAGGCCGTACCTGCCACCCCTGAGCGTGATGCCGTCACTGCACTCATTGCATTGGGTTACAAACCAGCCGAGGCCGAGCGTGCTGTCGGCCGCATCAAGGCGGATAATGCCAGCGCCGAAGACCTGATCCGGCAAGCCCTGAAGGGCATGGTCAGGGCATGATTCGACGAAGAATGCGGGAGAGGAATGCATGAGTCTGCTTGAAACCGATGACCGACTTATCTCGCCTACGGCCCCTGCCGGAAAGCGTGAGGAGGCCATCGACCGTGCCATCCGCCCTACCCGTCTCGACGACTATATCGGGCAGCCGCAAGTGCGCGCC
>JBASJP010000081.1:0-2944 GCA_049655345.1 Moraxellaceae bacterium | reverse complement strand
ACACTGTTCCGGCGGGAAATCCTTCGTGCGGGCAACCTGCCTTCTCGTCATACACAAATCCGCAGTCCGGGCAGCGATAACGATTGGTCGCCGTCATCACGGTTGCCGGTGCAACGGTTTCTGGCTGTGGCTGGCCGGCGCGTGCCACGGCGTCGCGGCCTGCTTCTTCACGCAACAGCTTTGCGCGTTTTGACGGCAGGATGTTCGCCAGCGACAGATCGCCCTTGTAGTGTGCGGCCACCAGCGGGTCCATCTGGCGAAACCACAGCCAGGGAATGTAGGCCGGGATCAGCATCGAGGCGTAGCCTGACGGCAGTTGCGGGCTGTTCTCGAAATGGCGCAGGGCCTGAAAGCTGCGCGTCGGGTGCGCATGATGATCGGAGTGACGCTGCAACTGGTACAGGAAAAGATTGGTCACGATGTGATTGCTGTTCCATGAGTGCTCCGGCGCACAACGGACATAGCGGCCATCAGCGCCCTTCTGACGCAGCAGGCCGTAATGCTCGATGTAATTGATGACCTCCAGCAGCGAGGCACCATAAAAAGCCTGCAGTGCCAGGAACACCAGCGCACCCCAGCCCAGCCACAGGGTCATGCCACCAAAAAGCACCAGCGTCATGGCCCAGGCCTGAAAGTTGTCGTTCTCAAGGCTCCACACCGACTTGCCCATGCGACCCAGTCTTTCGGCTTCGATCTTCCAGGCCGACATCACGCTGCCGATCATGGTGCGCGGCAAGAAGCGCCAGAAGGTCTCGCCCATCTTCGAGCTGGCCGGATCATCCGGCGTGGCGACATTCTTGTGGTGGCCGCGGTTATGCTCGACAAAGAAATGACCATAGGCCACCGGAGCGAGGGTCAGCTTGGCCATCCAGCGATCAAACGATTCGCGCTTGTGGCCCAGTTCGTGACTGGTATTGATGGCAATCCCGTTGATGGCACCCACGCTGAAAATCAGGCCCACCAGTTCCCAGGTGGCAAGGTCGCCGGTCACGGCAATCCAGGTCCCCCAGATGGTGGTGGCAAACTGGGCCGGGATGTAGGAATAGACAATGGCGCGGTAATAGCCGTCATTTTCAAGCTGGCTGACGGCAGACTCTGGCGGATTGCTCTGGTCGGTACCGATCAGCCAGTCAAACACCGGGATCAGCACATAGACCAGCAAGGGGCCGCCCCAGGTGAAAACGCCCCAGCCGGTGAGGCTGTAGGCAGTCAGGATCAGCAGGCCAAGTACCGGGATAAGCGGACTGAACAGCCAGAGCAGACGCTTGGGGTCTGTCCAGGACTGGGCCGTCAAGGTTGTCGCATTCATGGTATTAGTTGTCATTATGTCTCCAGGATCACCCAGCGGGGTGACTGCGTGAACAGTATCATTGATCAATGGCACATTAGTTGACATAGGCAATTCACCGGCAAACCGGCGTAAAACACCGTAAACTCCCACTGGAACGCTTTTCCGGGACAGAATCGGACTATTGAATGGAAGACACACTCAGCCAGTTGCTTGATGACATCCACCTTTCCGGGGGGGAGTTCCGCTATGTGCAGGCGGGCAGCCCGTGGGGGTTTGTGTTCCGGGCCCGCAATCTGGCCAGCTTTCATCTGGTGATTGCCGGGCGCGCCGAACTGCGGGTGGCCGGCGAGCCGCCGCAAATCCTGGAAGCCGGCGACATGGCGGTCATGACCAGCGGCCGTGACCACACCATGCGCGATCTGGACGATGCCCCGCCGGAGAGCGAATGGACCGATCTCAGCCCCTTCATCATGGGCCACAGCCAGGAGGCCGTGACACTGGGTGGCAATGGCACACAGACCATCCTGCTGTCGGCACGCTTCAGCTTTGATGCCGACCTTGCCCGTCCCCTGCTCTCCGCCCTCCCCCCGATCCTGCTGATACGCAGTATTTCCCGGCAGCCGCCGGAATGGCTGCGCATCGGCCTGGAGTTCCTGACCAACGAAGGAGTGGGGCGCCCGGGTCGGCAGGCCATCATCAACCGTCTGGCCAGCATCCTGTTCATCGAGTGCGTGCGCTCGCATGTGGAGGGCCTGCCCGAAGGCGCCAGCAACTGGCTGCGCGCCCTGCGCGACCCGGCACTGTCGGCGGTGCTGTCGGCCCTGCACCAGCGCCCCGGCCACGGCTGGACAGTGCCTGAACTGGCCGGCATTGCCTGCCTCTCCCGCTCCGCCTTTGCCGACCGCTTTACCCAGATCCTTGGCCAGCCCCCGCTCAGCTATCTGGCCGAGCACCGCATGCGTCTGGCCGCCTGGCAGCTGCAACATACCCAGCAACCCATCCGGCACATTGCCGAGGTGGTGGGCTACGCCTCTGAAACCGCGTTCAGCCAGGCTTTCAAGCGCCTTTATGGCTGCGCACCCTCACGCTTCCGCCTGCAGGCAACGGCCGCAGAAGCGGCAACGCCGGAGTAAGACCGTGTCACTACAGCCAACGCCAGTGCGTCAGCAATGTTGTTCACTACCGGCTTGCGCTAGAGTTTGCCAATGACAACGCCGGAACCAACAAGAACATGAAAACGCGTTACCCCCTTTCCGTCACTGACGAACTGTTCCTGCATCTGGAAAAACCGGATGAACCAATGAGCCTGCAACTGGAGATCCGCTTCAGCGGGCGCATTGACGAAAAGCAGCTGGAAGTGGCCGCCTACTCCGCCATGCGGATGCATCCGCTGGCCAGTGTGCGCCAGCACCGCACCAAAGGCGGTGACAGCTATGAATGGGAAACCGTGGACCGGCCCGATGAAGACCCGGTCCTGACAGTTGTGTGTGACGACGCCGCTGCCCTGGACACCGCGCGCAACGAGTTTTATTCCCGCCGCCTGTTGCTGGAAAGTGCACCGCCTTTCCGTTTTCTGGTGGCCCATCTGGATGGTGGCGACTGGCTGTTCCTGAAAATGAGCCATGCCGTCACCGACGCTTTCGGTGCCTACCG